>JBMSHD010000019.1:0-23224 GCA_049416425.1 Francisellaceae bacterium
GAAAATGGCACTGAACATGAGGGTACTCTCGACATTACTGAACAAACCTACCTGAGCCGTGCGCTGCGTTATAAAGAGCGCGCATCAAAAGGTGATGGTGGTGGTGCGGGTAGCGGAGATGTGCCTTTTGATATTAGTGGCTATTTGACGGAAATCGACACAGGAAAGATTGATGCCGACTATATGAATAGTCGCTTCGATAAATATTTAAAAGAGCTAAATCAGCATAATGATGAAGCCAGCATTGAGCTTACTCTCAACGAGCTGCATAAGTCATTCTCTTCACTGACGCAATCTGAACAAAAATACGCCAAGCTTTTCTTACACGATTTACAGCGTGGTGATGCAAAGTTAATAGAAGACCATACTTTCAGAGATTACATCAATACCTACAAAGATAATGCTGAAAATGCCCAAATTAACGCAATTGTTAACTCGCTTGGTTTAGATAAAAGTCTGCTTTTAGCCTTACTGAACGATAGCGTTAATGAGAAAAATTTGAACAATTTTGGACGCTTTGATAGGCTTAAAGAAACCGTTGTTAAGGCAAAAGCTAGCGTTTACTTTGAGAAAAAATACGGCATAGGCATATCCCCTTTTAAGCTCAATATGTACATTGAAAACTTCTTAAAGGAGTTTATTTGTAACTCCTCAGAAGGCTATGAGTCAGATTAATCTGGAATTGCCGCACTCAACTCTTGCGACTGCCAAAGATGATAGAAATTAAAATCAATAATGACCCAATCATCTGAATCAGTGTTATTTTTTCGTGCAAAAACAGATAAGACAACAACAATGTCGAGATCGGCATAAAAGCCGTTAAAAGCCCTGCTGTGCTGGCCGATACCCCGCCTGCACCTTTAAACCAGAATAGATAAAATAATGCCGAGGCCAATGATACAAGAAACAATATGAGAAGATCTAGACTATTGAGCGCCATAAGTGACGGCCAGTCGACAACATACAACAACGGCAACATGGCAATGGCATTGATCACATTCATCCACCAGGCTTTTTTTGCCGCCGACATCGGAATATCAACTGCTTTACACAACACATAGTAAAGCGATTCTGGCACCATAGCGATAAAAACGATACAAGCACCCAACAGCGCCATCCACGATACCGATTCCTGTGTAAAACCGGATGCATTGACCACTAAAAGTCCAATGGTGGCAAACAAAATGCATAACAGCTTTACTCGCGTAATGCGTTGTTTAAAGATCAGAAAGGTCAAGACGATAATCATCGCTGGCAACGTACTGGTAACAAGACCTGCGATGCTTGCACTGGTTAAACGGATGCCTGCAAGCATCAAGAGATTAAACGCCATGCCAGCGCACAATGCCTGAGCGACCAACATACCCCATTGCTTGCCATCGAGTCGAGGCTTGATCATCTCCTGGGAATGAGAATCACGCTTTTTTGTCCGTGTGCATAGAAGAAAAAAGGACAGAATCAGCGTACCAACCACAAAACGAGTCTCAAGCAAGGCCACAATCGACAGATGTGAGACCAGAAATTTTGAACCGGTGATGTTAATCCCGGTAACAAATTGTGCCAGGATCAGATAGAAAACACTCATAACACTAGCGACATTTAAGCAATAACAAGCAGTATAGCGCTATTATTAACCGACAGAAATGGTTTTCTTAAGGCGCTTTACGCATTTTCACTGAAAAGCTTGTTTGTCCCCCTGAGGGACCGTTTTTTGTCTACAATTGTCTATACGAGCTTCATATTTTAATGTGTACTGTGCTATCAAAAGCTATAATTACCTTGTCTTTACTTCTGGTATTTGTAACGGGAGCCGTCGCTGCCGAACAAGAACCATTTTCTGTTGAACGTGCAAACGCTCAATTTGATCAAATTTCTCTAAAGCTTTCTACTCAAAATCTTGAGGCTGCTGCACTTGAAAATGCCGTAAGGAAATTAAAGGCGTTGAATCAAGATGCAAAAAATTGCTTGGCAAGCAGCAAATCAGAAGTGGAAAATATAGATGCAAAGCTCAAGGAGCTAGGTCTATCTGCAGAGCCCAAACCCAATGAGGATCTGAAATACTTAAGCGATAAGAAGCAACGCCTGAGTAAACGCATGGCGCAGTGTCGCCTTTTCTCAATACGTTCAGATGAAGCCATAAGAGCCTATGTCAAAATACTTCATGAATTGGCACGATCTGAGCTCTTGAAAAAGACAACGCCTATTTGGTCGAGATTTGTAAATTATAACACCACACTCGAGGCTTTTTCATCTTTTAGTATCCAATCATTCATTAAACCCATTATTGAAAAATGGTACTGGTTTGTTTTGCTGATTATAGGTTACATAATCTATGGGTGGTTATTAAAATGGTACTTGCGACATCCTCAAAAAATCCACTTTGCCCAAATGAATAATTTGGAACAATTTAAATCAAAGTTTCTTACTCGGATGAGAGTGGTTGGCTTCATCAGCTTTATTGCAGCTATACTTTATATGCTTTTTTATTTCAGCAGTGAGCCTAAGATGGTGTCTGAATTCATATATGAATTAATGATCTCAACCGAATGTATCGTGCTTTTTTGGACGCTATTGCTCATTCGTTATTTCATTACTTATCGGCCTGTTTATTGGATGTTTGTTGCGCTTTTTGGTATTGTGCTATTGGGAACGATGATTTTAGCTTTGATTGGCTACCATAATTTAGCAACTTACTCGGTAGTCAATATTTTCCTTTCCATTTTCATGGCTATTATCGTGCTGGTTATTGTAAAATTGATTAATAAACTGATTACTGCTCTCAATGGACGAAAGCATATTTGGCAAAATAAATTACATTATTATCTTGGTATTAAACCTCATAAGAAGATCACTGAACTGGCAATTTTAAAAATCGTGAGCGGCGCCTTAGGCGTTATGTTTTATATCGGGCTCATGGTTCAGGCATGGGGTTGGAAGACCATTTATCCCGAAAAGTTTGTCATTGGGATCACCGAAGGATTTACGATTTTCAATATCACCATTGAACCGATTCAGATTATCATAGCCATTTTGGTATTTGTGGGACTTAGTTTTATGGGACGCTTTATCAGCGCATATGTGGCTCGAAAACACCAGCAAAATGAAAAAGACCTACAGGTCGCCTTAGCCTCAATCGTCGGCTATCTCGCTTTTGCCTTTGCCCTGATTATTGCATTGCTTGTCTCTGGCGTGAATTTTACCGGCCTCGCCATTATTGCTGGTGCACTATCAGTGGGAATTGGGCTAGGGCTTCAGGACATTGTCAATAATTTTGTATCCGGAATTATTTTATTGATTGAAAAACCGATTCGTCCGGGTGACCGCATTATCGTTGGTGAAACAGAGGGTATTGTTAAGAAAGTTCGAGTCAGAGCAACTCAAATAGCAACCATGTCAAAATCGGATGTCATTGTTCCCAATGCCGATTTGATTAAGAATCAGGTGACAAACTACATGTTTAGAGATCAATATTGGCGCATTGCTTGTAAGGTAGGCGTTGCCTATGGAAGTGACATTGAGTTGGTCAAAAAGGTACTTCTAGATATCGCTTCAAAGCATGGAAATGTGGTTCAAGAAGGGGCAGATGCGCCGGTCGTTATTTTTAAAGAGTTTGGCGATAGCAGTCTTAACTTTGAGCTCTGGTGCATTATTAAAAATGTAAATAATAAATTTGTGATTCAAAGTGAGCTCAATTTTGAAATTGACCATGCTTTTAAAGCGCACGACATCGTGATTGCATTCCCACAGAGAGATGTACACTTATACAATCATGATGTAACGCTAAACAAAGACAAGTGACCCGCCCTGGATTTGTTCCTTGCTCGCCAATACAGCAACTTAATGCTATACTGACCCATCACAACAGCAAACTATTCTAAATCCGACTATGTTCAAAAAACTCACCTTATTATCCCTGATGACAGTGATTGGCTTCTCAGCCGCCTACGCCCATCAAAAAGTTGAGCCTGCCACCATAGATTTCATGCGCAGCCAGACTGTTGATGTTAAATCAAAAACGGCACTGGTCAATGTTACCGTCAATGCTACCGCTTTGCAAAATGACAGCACCACCATTGAATCAGCAACGCTCTCTAAACTGAAAGCCGCCATCCCAAATATCGACTGGAAAGTCTTGAGTCTGACACAAAACGAGGCAGATAGCGGTGCACAGAATATCAAAATCATCATTGAAGGTCGTCTAAGCGCCAAACAGATCACCACCCTGCGCAAACTGTTGCAGAATGATAATTCAAACAATCAGCGATTCATTATCGATGTTGTGAGCTTCACACCAACCGAAAAAGCCATTGAAGATGCTCAAAATGATTTGATGATCAGCATGTATCAATCTATCCAGAAATATGTCAAAAATTTCAACAGCGCCACCGATTCACAGTATCAGATTGCCAAGGTCGATTTTCACGGCACAACCTATGAACCTGGCCCTCAAATCAATACGATGATGCTGATGAAAACAGCATCCGATTCAGCAAAAGAAGATAACATCGCGGTGACCAAAAAAATCACGCTCAATGCCAATATCACCCTAAGCCAAATCAACATGAACAACAGCGATGATTCAATTCCTCTGACCGTCAAATCAGGAAAAGCGAATGACAAACCAATCACTGCCACTAAAGCGCTGCCACCGGCTTATCTTGGCATCAAAGGTTTCGAGCAGTGTCTGTCAAAACAGAATAATGGCAGTTGGAGCTCATGGTGCATGCCTGACAAAAAACCGCAAGACTGTGCCGATGATGCCTGGCAGGCGCTTTTAAAGCTCGATGATATTCCACAGTGTCGCTAAGCATTCAACACAGCCTAAAACGCATTTCCCATACTAAACATCGGCACATACATGCTGACCACCAGAAAGCCGACAATGCCTCCTAACACCAGCATGATCACAGGCTCCATCATGCTGCTTAACATACTGACCAGATCATCGACTTCATGTTCATAGATGCCGGCAACATTTCCCAACATGTCTTCAAGCTTACCAGACTGCTCACCAATGGCAATCATCTGCACTAAAAGCGCCGGGAACATTCCTGCCTGTTTTATTGCCTGCGCCAGAGATTTGCCACTGGAGATTTCTGCCCTTAACTTCCATACCGACTTTTCATATTGACTGTTTCCAAGACTTGGAGCCACCACATCAAGCGCATCATAAAGCGGCATGCCGGCTCTCAATGTAATCTCCAGAGTGCGTGTGAATCTCGCCAATATCGACTGTTTGATCAGGTGCCCCAATATCGGCAGACGCAGCATCAAAGAATCGATAAAATAATAAAAACGCCAAAAGCGCTTTCTCGCCTGCTGCATGAGAATCACCAGCAGTATAGCTACCAGTATGAACAGCCACCAATAGTCGATAATCATATCAGAGGCATAAATGGTATATTGGGTAATCTGCGGCAACTCCATGCCTGAGGATTTAAAGATATTGGCAAAAGCAGGAATAGCGAATGCCAGCAAGACAGCTGTAACCATGACAGAGATGATGAGAACGGTCAATGGATACATCAGTGCTTTTTTGACTTTCTTCTTGATCATGCTTGCCGATTCACGCTGAATGGCAATTCTTTGTAACAGAATATCCAATGTCCCCGAACGCTCACCCACAGCCACGAGCCTCACAAAGATATGATCAAAATATTTAGGGTAGTTACGCAAGGTTTCACTCAAAGCGTTACCTGACTCCACCGACTGTTTGATATCGTGGATAAGCCGACGCAGAGCATCGTGTTTTTCAACCGTCTCGATCATGGTATCCAGACCTCGAACCAATGGCACACCGGCCATCGACATCGTTGATAATTGCCGGACAAACAGGGTAATATCACGTCCTTTGATCCGCTTGGGAAGAAGATCTATAGGCTTTTTCTTCAGCTTTATCACCTCAATACCGCTGTCCTCAAGCTGCATCTTTACCCATTGCCTGTCACCCCCCTCTATCATCCCACTGACTGCCGTCTTTCCCTATCCAGTCCCTGCCACAGATAAACCGTTTTCTTCCGCTTATTTTCCATCAGACCCTCACCACACGCTCTGCCTCCTCAATGGAGGTAACCCCAGCTAGAACCTTTTCAAAAACCGCCTGCTTAAGATTATAAATTCCTTCATGCTGCGCCTGCTCTTTGAGCTCTATCACGCTTTTTCCTGAAATAATCAACCGACTCATCTTCTCAGATACCGGCATAACCTCATAAACTCCGACTCGACCTTTGTATCCATGAAAACACTCACCACACCCCTCAGGATTAGCGTGATAGATCACCGATTTCTCGTCTCCAAACCGCCTGAAACTGTCATCTATTGGCTCCTTTGCCACTATCCGACAATGCCGACAAAGCCTTCTGACCAAGCGCTGAGCAATAATCAAAATCACCGAAGAGGCGATATTGTAACGCGCCACCCCCATATCGATGAGTCGATTCAATGTTTCAGTTGCGCTGTTTGTGTGCACAGTGGATAAAACCAGATGCCCGGTCTGTGCTGCCTTGATGGCAATATCGGCTGTCTCCAAATCCCGTATTTCCCCCACCATAATAATATCCGGATCTTGACGCAAAAAAGCTCTCAGGGCTCTGGCAAATGTCAAACCCTGTTTGTTGTTAATCTGAATCTGATTGATACCTTCCAGATTGATTTCAACCGGATCTTCTGCTGTTGAGATGTTTTTATCATTGGTATTGATCAAACCCAAGCCGGTATATAATGTCACCGTTTTGCCGCTGCCTGTTGGACCTGTGACTAAAATCATTCCCTGAGATTGAAAAAGCGCATTTACATATAATTGTCGTTGCCTTTCATTCAATCCCAACCCATCAATACCAATGCAACCAATCGACTGATCGAGAATTCTCAAGGCTACTTTTTCTCCCGAGATGGTCGGACAGGTGTTTACTCTAAAATCAATCAGATGATCACCATCGACTTTAAGCTTGAACCGACCATCTTGAGGCACGCGCTTCTCGGCAATATCAAGTTGTGACATAATCTTCAATCTCGAGCTAACCCGCTGAGCCAGCCTGGTCGATGGCATGGCAATCTGACGCAAGATACCATCGATACGATAACGGATGCGATAACTGCGCTCATAAGGCTCAAAATGAATATCTGAGGCACCTTTGTCAATGGCATCAATGATGATGCTGTTGGTGAACTTAACCACCGGTTCATCATCGCCTCCAAGCACCTCTTCATCCAGCCAGTTGATCTGCTCAAGAGCGTTAAGTCTCAGATCTTCTGCCGTGCTTCGTTCAAGTCCCCGCAGCGCTTCTGGTGATACCGTCTGCAATATATCATTCATCAAAACCACAAGCTTATCTTCTTCTGCCATCACAATTTCAATATCGATTTGAAATATCAGACGATAATCCATCTGAATCGATAAATACTCCAGCGGGTTTGATACGGCCAGATAGAGTCGATCACCCTCTTCATACAAGGGTAAAGCCAGATATCTCTTGAGCAGAGACTCATCGACAAAATACCGTGGAATGCGCTCAACATCGCAGACGGTTAAATCAAAAAAGGGCAGATTAAATATCTCGGCAAAACAAAACGCCATGTCGAGACTCTTAAAGAACCCTGAAGCCACCAGGTAACTGATTAGTGGCAGCTGCTGTCTGTCGGCTTTCTCAATCAATGACTCGGTATCGACATCCTCAATCAGTCCATGATCACAGATAAATCTCATCAATGTTTCCTGTGACGACATATCATATACCCTGTTTGCAACGCCCATAGCTAAGGAGTATAGACCTAATATTCCACAGATGTAACATCTGGAGCTTTTACTTACTTTCCGAGTCGAAGAGTCAGGGAAAAACGTTGGCTCTTTACGTATTAGTCGTTGAAACAACAGTTTCTCTAACCCCACCTAACCTCCCCTTGATCTCAAGGGGAGGGAATACCTGTTTCCTCCCCCTTGTTTTAAGGGTAGGGAATACCTGTTTCCTCCCCCTTGTTTTAAGGGGGAGGCAGGGAGGGGGTTCTACGAATAACACTAAAAGAGCTAAAACGTTTTATAAATAACGCAAAAAGAGTTTTGTATTTTGCTTTTTGTATCAGCATAATGGTAAACAGGAAAACGACAAGCAGAAAAACATCATGAAACAGACTCACCGCTATGAAGATCATGATATCATTCATATCACAGGAGCCGACTGTCTTAAATACCTTCAGGGACAAGTGAGCTCTGATATAAGTACATTGAATCCACAAAATCCCATCCAGCTAAGTGCGTTGTGCAATCAAAAAGGGAGAGTTATTGGACTCTTTTTTATTCACTATATTGCCGAGAATGATCTGCTGATTGCCGTAGCAAAAGACAACGGTGACAATGTGCTGATGGCTTTGAAAAAATATGCCATTTTCTCAAAAATTCACTTCGATTATGCTCATGATTATCAGCTGACTTATGACAGTAAAGCCGATCATAAGGCTTTGTTTGGCCACAGCATCCAGAAGATCAGCTCCGAGCCGCCACGTGATAAAATGACGCTCTCAAAACAAGAAATGCAACAAATCCGCATCAAACAGCGTCTGCCTGTTATCGATGGCAGCAATAGCGAGAGATTTCTGCCGGCAGAGCTTGAGCTTGATAAACTCGATGCCATCTCTTATAGCAAAGGCTGTTATATGGGACAGGAAATTATCGCGCGCATGAAATACCGCGGCAATCTAAAAAAAGTGCTGTATGTTGTAGAGATCGATGGCAAGCTTGATCGACAAGACAAACTCTTTTCACCTGAGGAAAAGAGCATTGCCGATATCGTCAACCTGGCTGAATCCGACACAAAAACATGGGTTTTGGCCGTGTTTAACAACAGCTGTGAGGATAATCGCGTTTTGTTGGCTCACAATCAGCAGGCGGTGATTATTTAACTGACTCCAGCGCAACCTCCATCATCTTGGTGAATGCATTTTGACGCTCATCTGAGGAGGTTGACTCATGCGTAACCAAAGAATCGGAAACCGTCAAAAGACAAGCCGCCTGCTTCCCGGTTGCTACAGCATTGGCAAATAAAGCCGCCGTCTCCATCTCAGCCACTTCACAGCCATATTCCGTGTACATTTTCTTATAGTCATCGAAGTTTTTACGGTAAAATACATCGGTACTGTGTGCTTTTATCTCGATCAACTCAACGTCTACCGTTTTCGCTGCTGTTTTAAGCTCATCATTAAATTCGGCCGAAGGCTTAATTTCTCTGGTTTTTTCACCGGTGACGATCTCGATAAAATCAGATTCGCAGTGTGACTCGGTGACCAATACCACATCATAAAGATTAAGGTCTGCCGTATAGGAACCACAGGAACCGATGCGAACGATACGCTCAACATCGTAAAAGGCGAATAGCTCATAAGAATAGATGCCAATACTCGGCATACCCATCCCCGAACCCATAACCGAGACTCTTTTGCCCTTATAGAATCCGGTATAACCCAACATGCCACGAACCGTGTTGATACACTCGGCATTTTCAAGAAAAGTCTCAGCGATAAATTTTGCCCGCAATGGATCACCCGGCATAATCACCGTCTTGGCAAATTTTGATTTATCGGTAACTTCGATATGAGGGGTAGGGATCATATAATCTCTCCAGAATTTTTTACGGCCTTATTCAACAAGCCACCTTGTATCCAAATAAAGCGAGGTTAAACTGCAGAAGTATTCTACTCTCCACAACGCTCAAATACCATGCTTATCTGCAAGATGATTATTTATTTTAATAACTTAAATTTGAGAATAATTAATATATATTTATTGTTATCACGGCAGAAAAAGAATATTATTCAACCTGATTTTGAATAGTTTAAAATCATAATGGCTCTTTTAGCGTGATTCGTAGAACCCCCTCCCTACCTCCCCCTTAACACAAGGGGGAGGAGACAAACATTCCCTCCCCTTGGGATCAAGGGGAGGTTAGGTGGGGTTGGATAAACTATCTTTTCAACGAATAATGCGTAAAGAGCCATCATAATAGATCTTTATATGATCTTAAATACCAAAAACCAAGGAGCAAAAAATGAAAAAAGATACCATTATAAAATCATGGCTTAGGCTGACACTGTTAAGCACAGGATTCACGGCAGCGACTTTATCGGCGGGCTATTCCTGCACCGTGGTCTCACACCAGTTTGACCAGATTGGCGAGTTCAATGCTCGCTCACTGGATTTCTGTCATAATTTGAAATCCGACTTCATCGTCTACCCTCGAGGACTTGATTTCCATAGTGCTGATAAGACCGTGAACATGAAAATCTTTGACTGGGTCAATAAATACGGTTATGTCACCATCGCTCAATCCAATCTTCATGACTTAAGCTCGGAAGGATTAAATGAAAAAGGTCTGTCGGTTCATATCTTGTATAATGGTGATTCCGAAGAGCCTGAACTGGACAAAAAGACTCCAGTGATCAGCTCCTTTCAATGGATTCACTATGCGTTGGGTAATTTCGCTACTGTGGACGAAGTATTAAAAAGTCTTAAAAACTATCAGATCCACACCTTCCCGATCGTCATCGGCAAACAAAGCGTTAACCTGCCGATACACTTTAAAATTGAGGACAGATCTGGAGATTCGGCGGTGCTTGAGTTCAGTCATAACCAGCTTAAAATCTATCATGGCAAACAATACAACACCATGACCAATGAGCCAAGCTATGATCAACAGATTAAAAATCTGGAAAAATACCAGCACTCCAAGCAGTATTCAGTCAATGATCTGCCGGGTGGCGCCGATCCTAAAAACAGACTGGTCAGAGCCTATTATGCCGTGGAACATCTGCCGAAAACGGCCGCAACCGATGCCATTGCTTCAAGCTATATGTACAGCGTTATAAACTCGGCTTCTGTCCCCTTTTTTGAAGGCTATAACAACTGTGGTTTTGGCGACAGCACACGTGCAGCCGATACCTGGCCGACACAATGGGTATCCGTCAGCAATCTCAATAAACCGACACTATCTTACAGTGGCATCTTTACCGGTAATAGGGTATGGATTGATCTTAGCGAAGTTGATCTGCAAAAAGGTCAACCCATGACTCGAATCAATCTTGATAATCCAGATCTGTCTGGTAATCTTTCTCATAAACTCAAAGGGAAATAATAGAAACAAAAGATGGTGGGTCGTGCAGGATTCGAACCTGCGACCAACTGGTTAAAAGCCAGCTGCTCTACCAACTGAGCTAACGACCCAACGAGAGTGCATTATATAGCGTTTCTACTCAATTGCAAGACTTTGGCCTTACTTTTTCTCAATTAATTTTTATTCGCTTGTTTTTGACTCAAAATAAGAACAATAACGAATCAAAATAACACGGCAAGGCAAAATGGTACCTCGATCAAACCTTCATAAATAAACCCACAAGTGTTATAGTAACGATTTAAAAATACAAATAGTGATGCATGCCGACTCCCAAACTTTGTTACAGCTACACCACGCTGCCTGAAACCTTTTATTCGGAGGCTCATACAGAAAAATTCAACAAGCCCAGCATGGTCATTTTAAACGGCACGCTTGCTAAAGAGATCGGACTTGATATCATGGGCTCAAGCCCAGCTCAAATACTCGATTTTCTACTCGGTTATAAAAGCCCTTCAGATGCAAAACCCATTGCTATGGCCTATGCCGGTCATCAATTCAGGCACTTTACCATGCTCGGCGATGGCAGAGCATTACTCCTAGGAGAGCATATCACCCAAAAAAATAAGAGACTAGATATTCACCTAAAGGGCTCAGGGGCGACGCCCTATTCCAGAGGCGGTGACGGTCATGCCGCATTGGGGTCGATGCTCAGAGAATACATGATCAGTGAAGCCATGCATGCACTTGGCATCCCCAGCACACGGTCTTTAGCGGTCATTGACACCGGTCAGTTCGTTCAACGCGATGGTTTACAACCTGGCGCCATTTTAGTCCGTGTTGCCGAGAGTCACATTCGAGTTGGCACCTTTGAATATGCCGCCATGCTAGGTCATGATCAGCTGCGTGCATTGTTTGACTATACCATCAATCGCCATCTCAATGGCTGTGGTCTATCGACAGAACAGGCAGCGGCAACTCTTTTGCGAAATGTGATTAAAAAGCAGGCTCAACTCATCGCAAAATGGCAGAGTGTCGGCTTCATCCATGGCGTCATGAATACCGATAATATGGCAATCTCTGGCCAGACCATTGACTATGGTCCCTGCGCCTTTATGGATAACTATCACCCCGATACCGTCTTTAGCTCAATCGACCGACATGGTCGTTATAGTTTTAAAAATCAAACCCCCATTGGACATTGGAATCTGACTCGTTTTGCCGAGACACTGCTGCCACTGTTAGCATCACAACCGGAAGAAGCCATCGCGATTGCCACTGATCTTCTTCAATCTTACTGGCGCTGTTATGCGGATGAACGCAATCGGATCATGTGTCACAAACTGGGCTTATCCGAGGTTCATGACGACAATCTGGCATTGGTCGATGCGCTTTTAGGTCTCATGCAAGATCATGCTCTGGATTACAATAAGACTTTTTCAGATTTAAGCGTTGATGAGCGACAACTGGAGCTGTTATCCATTCCTGAGTTTAAATGCTGGCATGATCACTGGGGAAAACGAATAAAACCCTGCTATTCTCAAGCACTTCAACTTATGAAAAAGCATAATCCCTGGATTATTCCGCGCAATCATCTGCTTGAGGAAGCCCTATCAGTGGCGACAGATAAAAGAGACTATACCAAATTCAACGACATGCTTGTCGCTGTCAGCCATCCGTTTGAGGTTAATGAGAACTATCGGCGTTTTCACACGCCACCCAAAGCACATGAACGAGTGACACAAACCTTTTGCGGCACTTAATTTTGTCACAGTTATGAATTTTACAATACCGTCAAAATCCACTACTATTTTGCCATACACGCTAGACAACAAATTCGCAATCATGTATCGTTACATGAATACGAACATTCAGCAGCAGCCGTACACATAGCTGCATATTTTGAAATTTTTAAGGACCTATTATGGCTGATACACAGCAATTTATTACCTCTTCAGGCATCCATGCACACTATGAGAAAAATCACATCGATACGACAAGTCTTAACCACATCACCCAAAGACTCGATAATGAAAAAGGCATGATGCTATCCTCCGGGATTGAATATCCAGGCCGCTATAATCGCTGGGAACTGGGTTTTGTCAATCCCCCTCTGGAAATCATCGCCTTTAAGGGAAAGGTCGGCTTTAAAGCGCTTAATAAAAGAGGCATGATCATACTCAAGCTGTTAAAACCCATCTTCCTAAATCGCCAGGAGCTTACTACCACTATCGACACAGAAGATTATCTTGAGCTTGAGATTCACTATGTGGATACGGTTTTCAGTGAAGAATATCGCAGTCGCCAGCCTTCTGTGTTCACCCCACTTCGCCTTATCAATGATGAATTTTCTCAACTCAAAGACAATATGCTCGGACTTTTCGGGGCCTTTGCCTATGATCTGATCTTCGAATTTGAGCCCATCAATCTGACGCGCTCACTCGATGACATCAAGCTCTATCATCTGTTTTTTGTCGATCACGCCTATGCCATCGATAAACAGAAAGAACAAAGCTTTGAGCTGAAGCTTGAGTTAAACAGAGACAACCTCAACACGCAAAACAGTGACACTCAGAGTTTCGAGTTGTTAGCGCTTCAAGAGGGTGACTTCAAGGCGTTGTCTGACATCACCGTATCGATGAGTGATGAGGCATTTGCCCAGCTGGTCAAAAACGCCAAACAGGAAATGCAAAAAGGCAATATTTTTGAAGTCGTCTATGGTCGAAACTTCAGCGCTAAAGTCGGCGGTCGCCCCTCCGACGCCTTTACCAAGATGAAAGCCATGAATCCAAGCCCGTATGAATTCTTCTGTCAGCTTGGTGATGAACAGATCATCGGTACATCGCCTGAGATGTTTGTCCGCGCTGAAGGCAAATCGATCGAATCTTGTCCGATATCAGGCACGATTAAACGCGGCAGTAATGCCATGGAAGATGAGAAACAGATTCGCACACTCCTGAATTCTTACAAAGATGAAGTTGAGCTGACGATGTGCACCGATGTCGATAGAAATGATAAGGCCAGAATCTGCGAGCCCGGCAGCATTGAGCTGATTTCGCGCCGCACCATTGAGCGCTATCAGGGACTCTTTCACACGGTTGATCACGTCAAAGGAGTTTTAAAGCCAGAATTTACCGGACTGGACGGTTTTCTGAGTCACATGTGGGCTGTGACTCTGACCGGCGCCCCAAAAAGGAGAGCCATCGAACTCATTGAAAAAAATGAACTCAGCGACAGAAAGTGGTTTGGCGCTTCAGTTGGTTGCCTTGGCTTCAATGGCGATATCAACTCGGCGATCTCCATTCGCACCATTCATATCAAAGATGGTAAGGCTTATTATCAGGCTGGTGCCACGTTAGTCTGGGATTCCGTGCCACTTGATGAAGCCGAAGAGACGCGCATCAAAGCTACGACTTTTTATCGCCTGTTAGGTCAACATCACATCAATAGTAAACCCACTTTTCATAAGCGAGATTTTAGTCATTTAAAAGCGATTATGATCGATCATGAAGACTCATTTGTACACATGCTCGGCAGCTATTTCAGTCAATTCGGCGTGAAACTCACCACCTATAGAGCCAGCCGCATAACCGCTGCACAAATCATTGATGAGAAACCCGATCTTGTGATCTACTCCCCAGGCCCCGGACAGCCTGCCGATTTTCATATGAAGCGCATAATCGATCCGCTAAGCGATGTCGGCATCCCGCAATTTGGTGTCTGCCTGGGACTTCAGGGGATATTTGAGGCTTTTGGCGGCAAACTGACATTCCTTGATGATCCCAAACACGGCAAAAGCTGGAAACTGAATCATAATGGTGGTGGCATCTTTGATGGGATTGAGGAAAATACCGAAGTCGCCGCCTATCACTCCATTATTGCCGACCCTGACGCAACCCCGGATATGATCGAAGTGACCGCCATCAACGAACACGGCCATATCATGGCTATACAGCATAAAAACAAACCCATTTCCGCCGTACAATTTCATCCAGAGTCAATTTTGACTTTGCACAATGACAGCGGGCTTAAATTAGTGCAAAATGTATTGATCAGTGTAGATGATTACAGGAAACAAAAGCGATGAAAGCCTTGACCATCGGTGGTGCCACTCTCGATACCATCATCGAATACGAACAGATGGGCACCATGGAGATTCAAAAACCAACGGGCAAACAGTCTTATCTGTTACTCGAGGAAGGTGCCAAGATTGAAGTCACCGAGCAGAAGTGCTTTTCGGGCGGGGGAGCAACCAATGCTGCGGTCTCTTTGAAACGTCTGGGGCTTGATGTCACCTTTTTTGGCAAAGTCGGCAAAGACGGCATCGGCACTACTTTGCTCGAAGAGCTGCATCATCAAGGAATCGATACCTCTATCGTACGCTTTTCCGAACATTATGGCACCGCTACTTCCTATGTCGTTCCTTCCTTAAAAGGCGATCGCACTATCTTTGCCTACAGAGGTGCCAATAAAGATCTTCTTACCGAGGATCTTCCCATTGACGCACTTAAAATGGCTGATTTCGTCTATGTGACGTCTTTGAGCAAATCCTCGGCTCGTCAACTGCCAGAAATTGTACGCCTGGCGAATGAGTTCGGCACAAAGGTTGCCACCAATCCTGGCAGCAGTCAACTGGAGCTTGGTAATGGTTTTATCAAAGAAGCCATCAATGGCATCGATATTCTGATTATGAACTATGAAGAAGCACAGAAACTCAGGCACTCACTGATCTCAACCGAAGAGGCAGAAGACTCAAACGATGAGAGCGCATCGGTTAATCTTCTTGAAACACAACCAGTATATCAGGATAGTCTGTTTTCGCTGAAAGACTTCTTTGCCAAAACACTACAACTTGGTCCTCGCATCGTCGTGGTTACCGACGGCGGCAACGGAGTTTATGTCGCCACAAAAGACAAACTCTATTTCCATGAAGCCATTAAAATCGATAATATCGTCAATACGTTAGGCGCCGGAGACGCCTTTGGTTCAAGCTTCTGCGGCGCCATCTACTCAGGACAACCGATAGAGCGAGCCATTCAATATGGTATCATCAATTCAGGCTCGGTGATTCAATACCATGACGCCAAAACCGGACTCTTGTCCAAAGAAAAAATCGAAGCCAGAATCAACGAATTATCGCAGCAAACCGATATCAGTGAGTGGTAAAAATGACAACCCAGCGTCTATTTTAGGAAATATGCCGAAGTTGGCGCGCCATATCAACCAAAATAGTCTTTAATCCACCGCTGTAAATAAACGGCTGCCTGTGAACAAGCCTCATGCTTATCGATGCCTTTGGGTGTGATTTCATAAACCCCATCGACTTCGAGAATCTCGGCGGCATGTGGCCCCAGTTGATTGACTCCACAGATAACGATAATCGGCTTTTTGTGAGCTTTGGCCAACTCGATAACTCAAAGCGGCAGCTTGCCGTTTAAGCTCTGTCTATCGAGACAACCCTCGCCGGTGATCATCGAATCGGTTGTGGCGATTCTCTCAGAGAGTTTGATCTCCCTGGCGATAACATCGAAGCCACTGCAAATCTCAAAATTATTAAACAAGGATAAGGCAAATCCCAGACCACCTGCAGCTCCCGCTCCTGGTAAGTTTATATGCTCGGGCTTGATCATTCCGGCGATACGAGCGATCTGTTTATCGATAGATTTCCAATCACTTAATCCTTTCTGAGCACCATAAACGGCGCTAGCACCATCGATGCCACAAAGTGAATTGTTGACATCGGCGGCGATCGTCATTTTGCAACTTGGAAGCAATCCGAATTCAACCCTGACGATATCATCAAAATAACGCGGAATAGGCAAAATGGTTTGATTTTTTCCGTTGTAAAAGCGAAAACCCAATGCGGCCAAAAGTCCAAAACCAGCATCATTGGTGCTGGATCCGCCCAGAAAAACGATGAGCTGCTCCGCTTTTAGTGACTTAAATGAAAAATCCACAAGCAGCCCCAAACCAAAACTCGAACGATCCAGCACATCGCTATTGATTTTGACGTCGTTAAAACCCAGAATCTCATCACAAAAAATACAGGCTTTTTTCTTGCTGTCGTTGAAAAGAAGACGAGTCGATCGATTCATCATCATCGCGTCTTTGACGATGTAATCGAGACAATCATAATCACCAGCGTTTAAAAGCGCATCCAGCGAACCCTCACCGCCGTCAGCTACAACGGCATATTCGGCACCGATTTCACACTTGAAAATCTCACCGATCTGCCGCGAACTCAGACTGCCTTTAAAACTATCACAGGCAATAAGAACTCGAGCGCTCAAGATAATTTCTCTGGCACCACTGATTTTATGATTTCAACGCCATTTAGCTGAATCGAGAGCTTCAGCAGCTGAACAAGCCTACTCAGCGCATCACTGATCTTCATGTCTTGTTTTGACTCGATATCTTTAAGCTCTCGTTGCAGGTCGATATCAAGCTGGCTTTTTTTCTGCTCATACTGCTTTTTATAATCAGCCAACTGTCTCGTTTTTTCAACCTGATTTAACGCCTTGTTATGCTCAACGACAGATATCGCATCATCATACTGCTTCTGAATCTCAATGCTGTTGGCCTGATACCGCTGCTTTGCTTTTTGTGATGCCTCAACAAGATCCTTATTTTGCACATCTATCTTTTCAGATAGAGCCGTAAAGTGTTCCGATAGCTCAGACAAAGACATCGGCTCAGGGGCAATGCGGATACTCAAGGTCTCGGGCTTTTTCAAGAATTGATGCACATCCTCATTAAAACTCGAGCGTAAATGTGAATGAATGTAGACAGGAAGCAGACTAAGAACCTGTTCGATATTTCTGACTAAATCGGCTTTTGTCTTGCCTTGTTTTTTAGCCGCATAATCCAGCATATTATCGATGAATCCTTTGTTGATCAGTGAAACCTCGACTTTTCTAAGCACATAATTAGCCGAAAACTGCTGTTGCAGATTCTCAGACTTCATCAATAATGCCGCCTCATCTTTACTGCCATTTAGCAGCGCTTTTGTCAGCTGTATAGCATTAAAAATCATCTGCGCATAATCACTGCCGCTGGTCTTATCCGCAATGGTAGCAGCCACGCTCAGACTGTCACCTTTGCTGCTGGTAAAAGCAAACTGCTGATCCATAAGCTGATTGTCTAGATCAAACAAAAATCTGATATGGATCTTGGACTCAATTTCAAAGCCCATTGATTTCAACCAACTGGCGATCTCAGCACCAAGCGGGATGGTCATATCAACCCGATCCTGCTCCTTAAATGTTGCTTTTGCCAAAGCCTGTTTTAAACCTTTTTCGCTCATAAGCTCGGCAAATGATAAATCACTGAGTTTAAGCTGATTCACCGCTGCACTCAAAAGCACGATTTCTTTATTATTGTCGGAAACATGAAAGTCATAGCTTAAATTGTCATTATCGTAATCAAATCTGCCATGGATATCATAGCGATGATCGGCAAAATACGGACGGCTTTCGTTGGCACCTCCCATCAACTTTATCAATGATTCAAGACTGAGATTTTTCAGCGAAAATCGACTGTGTGCAGAGACAAGATGCATCTGTAGCCACATTGCTTTCAAGGCTTTAAAATCTTTCAATGAGTCCGGCAGGTTGACATGACTATAGCGGACATCCGAGGTGGCGATCAAGGAAGGGATCATGGTTGAATCCAGACGTGATGAGACATTTAGCCTGGCCGTTTTCGCATCAAACTCAAGACCGATATCATAATACAACGAGTCGATGACGTTATTGATGTTGCGCATTAGTTTTTGCTCTGCCACAGTATCAAGGTCAGGACTCATGCCCAGCATCGACAGACTGAGTTGAACAACAGGAGATGCTTTGAGATCATCGACATAGAGTTTAACGTGCTTAAGCCTGTTATCGGCGATGGATAAATCACTGACCGTGACCGATTTCATCACCACAGGTTCGGCCAAACCATCGAGTTTGATTTTGACATTCTGCAGGATCGCCCGTTGTGAAAAAGCGGCGAAAAATCCGATGTCGAGACGATAGTCTATGCTTTTGACAATAGGATGATCTTTTTTAATCTGTGTCGTTGCCCGATGAATTTCACTCTCGATTTTAGACTTTAAATAATACTGAATCGCAAAAAACAGGATCAGCAGCAACACGACGATAGCAATAAGATATTTGGTAAATTTATTCATAAGCCTGAACTACTTCAAACGATATGGTTAGAGTATATATAGGTTTCAGCGATCTGAAAAGTAAATACAAGAATTACTCTATTGCGGCAAATCAATCACAGAGCTCAGAAATTAAATTGTAGACAAAAAAGATTGATACTATCAGCTTTTGATATGGACATAGAGATCGTTGTTAGTAGATGAAAAATAATAAGCATCCTTCTGATAGCCATGCTTAAGCATATTTATGCTACTTTTTTCCCAGGTTACAGACATAGTCTTAGTGTTTTCTGGACCTGTCACGTCAACGCCAGTGTTCCAGAAATCATCACATAGGGGGTTACCTGGACCCATCGATATGCAACCAAATTTATTGCGATGAGAGATCTGCAATATGCTATAACTTTGTGTGTTTCCAACTACTATTTTAATTTTTTGTTGATAATAATCGTTACTTCCCTTTTCGGTAATACGAAAACCGCCCTTATCATGCGCATGGATAACTGGAAGATTGTTTTCATTGCTAATATCAGAACGATAGGTGCTTAACGTTGTGACCTTGATATCCTTATTGCTATCATTATAAATATGAACCGTTCTCTGACCCGAAGCATAAACCTGCCCGGTCGATAAGGCAAGTAATACTGGAAGTGTGAGTTTTTGAATTTTCATTAACGTTTAATTTATTTTTTAAGTAAAACAATAATATCACTGATTTCAATATAAATAAATGAATTAACAAAAATATTTTGGCTATCTATTTCCAGTCACATCGACAACATACTCATCGCCTTGTTGAGCCCTTTGATCAAGACGTCGATATCCTCTGGCGTATTGTAAATACCAAACGACACGCGCACAGTTGATGGCACATCATAAAATTGTAAAAGTGGCTGCGCGCAATGGTGACCGGTTCTGACACAGACGCCGGAGAGATCCAAAAGCATGCCCAGATCATTGGCGTGAAAGCCATCGATGACAAAGGTGATGATTGCCGATTTGTGAGCACTTGTGCCTAAAATTCGCAGACCAGGAATCTTTAAAAGCTCAGCACTCGCCTTCTCAAGCAGTTTCTTTTCATGCGCGGCAATCGCCTCAATACCGATATTTTTTATGTAATCAATGGCGGCACCCAAGCCGATAACACCGACGATATTCGGCGTCCCCGCCTCGAATCGATATGGGGGATCGGCAAATTCGGTATGCTCCATGGTGACGCGTTTTATCATATCGCCACCACCTTGATACGGCTGCATTTGATCATACCATCTCGATTTGACATAAAGCGCACCGACTCCTGTTGGACCATAAAGCTTATGCGCCGAGAAAACATAAAAATCACAATCCAGATCGCTGACATCCACCTGCTGATGAATCACCGCCTGAGCGCCATCAATCAACACGGCGATATCATGCCGATGCGCCAATGCAACAATCTCTTTCACAGGGTTTATCGTACCCAATACATTTGAGCAATGCGTCAACGCCAGGAGTTTTGTCTTTGCCGTGATCAAATCATCCAACGCCTCGAGCTTGAGCTCACCAATTTCATTGACAGGAATATAGCTGAGTTTTAAATCAAAGCGCCTGGCAATAATCTGCCAGGGCACGATATTAGCATGATGTTCCATCTGCGTGATGATAATCTCATCGCCGGCTTTTAAATAATTGCCGACCAATGCGTTAGCAACCAGATTAATCGCCTCTGTGGTGCCTTTGGTGAAGATAATTTCTTCTTTTTTCCCGGCATTGATGAATTGACGTACCGTTTCACGTACAGCTTCATATTTCTCGGTGGCGCGATCACTCAAGGTATAAACACCGCGATGGACATTGGCATAATCCTGGCTGTAAGCGTCGGCAATCGTGTCAATGACCTGTTTCGGTTTTTGCGCCGAGGCACCGGTATCTAAAAAAACGACCGGTTTTCCATGCACGGTTTGCTGTAAAAATGGAAAGTCCTGTTTTATTTGTTGCGAATCTAACATCACTATCTATGGAATAAGGCATTAGCTGTATTGTATAGCTTCTTAGATGCTTTTACCAGACTTGTTTTGATAGCAGAAGATTCCAGATAAAATTCCATATATCAACGGCGATTTTATTTAATTTAGACATGAGCTAAAAAAGAATACGGATTCGTAGCGCGTTCGCCCTGTTCTAAGAAAATAGACTTACCCGGCCTATTAGAGTAATATGAAAAACAATTTTAAACTTGGCTAAACATAAGAAAGTCGTACATGCCCTATCTTAAACTACCTCTAAATTAATGGATGCCGGTGTTGATATAGATCTGCTGTTAGAAAATGTTTTCCCATGGATTTATGCGGATGGATTCTTGAAAAATAAGGCTAAAATTTCTGCTGAATTATTGCGAATTAAAAATGATCCGACGCCTCAGTTGCAAGTGGGCTATGAGGGGCAAGTTGCGGCTATTTATAAATTTGATTCCACTTCTCAACTCTCATCTATTCGCACACGAACACTTGTTATTGCAGCTGATCAGGATATTTTGATTCCGGTAAATGTATGCAAGATCATCGCGGATAATATTCAAGACTCAGCGTTTAGATTATTACCCGACTGCGGGCATATGTTTCATCGAGAACAGCCGGAGTTATTTGCTCAAATGATCCTTGATTTCATCCATGTAACACCAAAATATAACAGATCCCACTTCTAAAGTTGCTTGGCTATCCCCATCAAGCTCGATAGCCTATTTTCCAAGTTATAACTATTATTATATTTATTAATATAGTAATCAGGTTGATATTGATTATCAGGTTGATATACACCATTTCCTGATCTCTGCAATTCTTCATAGGCCTCTGTTACGTATCTTGAGAGAGTTTCAAGCTTAAAGGTACCATAAGACCTCTTAGCAAATACGACACGGATAAAACGACTATCCATGTTTGCCATATCGGTAGCCTGCCTAAGATCATCCCCTCTTATTGTAGTTAACACCTCATCATTAAATGGCCGCCATTTAATAAGATTATCCACCAGATCACCTTTGCTATCTGAACTAAAATCCATAACATATTTAACAAGATCATCAGGAAGTCCGTTATCCGAGATTAATCTCGAGAATGCTTGATACCGTAGCCCTCTGAAAACCAATGCCTGATTTATTTTTTCAACGCTGCTATTTACATTTATACCATAATCCCCAAGTATTCCTGCTCTTATATTATCTGCATAATGCATGGCCTTCATCAGACCCATCTGTGATTCTGACTTGAACGCTCGATGCAGCTGCAACATTTTCTCAGCCTCATCATCAAAACCATCATTTCTTAAAACAGACACAGCATTCTCGAGAATCTTGTCTCTCTCCGCCACCACCCCATCCATTTTTGGTAATATCTCCGAGGCAAACTCAAAAAATTCCTCAACAATAGTATGACCACTAGGATCAATATTCATAACCGGATTAGCCCCACCAAACCCATATTTATTCCATTCATCACGCTTTGTATCGGCAACCAAAAAACGCCTTGTATGTTCATCATAAAATCGACTCCGCAAATAAAGCAATGCTATTTGAGGCTCTTGGTATTCTTTGTTATAACCAAAGGTGTTGCCCTTTGAGCTGGAAACCGATAATAAATCACGCCTGTCGTTTGTTACAAGTCCATACGCATCATAATTGTAAGTATGGCCAAGTTGATGCCACCCCAATTCTGCTACATTACTTTTACCATCGGATAAAAAATAGCGTACATCACTTTGCTGGCTTGCATCTGCATACATGATCACAAAGAATACACTGAAAAAAATTAGAATCCATTTTTTAAATTTTTTAAGGGTGTTGACGATTAGCATTTGATAACGTTGCTATTTTAACAGAATAGCGAACAATATAACATAATATTTAATTATTGTTAAATAAAATTAAACAACTTAATTATTGTATTGCTATGAAATAACAGACAAAAAAAATCCATGACCAGCATGGATTTTTCTAAAG
>JBMSHD010000020.1:0-22663 GCA_049416425.1 Francisellaceae bacterium
TGACAA
The DNA here is from genome assembly GCA_049416425.1 of Francisellaceae bacterium. GTDB lineage: Bacteria > Pseudomonadota > Gammaproteobacteria > Francisellales > Francisellaceae > JBMSHD01. The sequence continues at coordinate 7 of JBMSHD010000020.1, forward strand.
AACGCTCGAGAAAGTAATAAATGCTAAATTTTAATAAGACAGCCCTGCACTGGCGGGTTCATCATATTCGTTATCGCCATGAACACAAGCTGTGGCAATTCAGTGACAAAAATAAGATCCTGGGCGTGGTGGTGAATACATTTCAGCTTGAGTATTTATTTGTTTATTTGTGTATGCATGGTGCACACAGTCGCTGGAAGCGATTGAGCTGGCTTGTGGATGTCAAAGATTGCTATATGAAATTTGAACCGGTCTTGAATTTTGCCGAGGTCATCAGATTGGCTGAGCAGTTAGGGCTTATGCGTCCACTGTGTCAGGCGGCTGTCCTGCTTAAACAACTGTTTGCGATCGATGTGATGCAATATTTCAAGGCTAGCGATGCGGTTTATTTTATGCCCGGGGCATTAAAGCGGCACCGATTCTATATCGATATGGCTTTGGATAATATCTTCAATCAGTCCTTAGAGCGACCGTTGAGTCTGTCTATCTCTGGCATTAAACAACGTCTGTTATGGCTTAGATATGATTATTTTATCTATGAAAAATCGATATGGGGATTGATTATAAAGCCCTGGAGCGCGAGTTTCATGCGTTTATGGGCTCGATTTACGTTTACGGGCTATTGGCATATTCTGTATTATCCCTTGGCGTTTTTTCACCAAATGTATCAAAAGTCATCGTCTGTTTTTGCCGCCTTTGGTCGCCTTGTGAGGAAAAAGGCAGTGAAATCACATGATCTGCCCATAAAACTTCCTCATGGCGATGACTGATAAAAATAATGGTCAGTTGATGTTTTAGTCGTTGCAAAATTGAGACGATACTCTCCTCGGCCAGTCTGTCTAAAGCATGGGTTGCTTCATCGAGAATCAACAGTTCGGGTTCACGCAGCAGCGCCCTGGCGATAAGCAGTTTTTGACGCTGTCCTCCGGATAGATTGGCGGCTTTATCGGCAAGCCTGCTGTGAAGACCATCGGGCAGCGCATTGACAAATTTATCGGCCTCTACAGATTTAAGAACCTGCCATATTCTGGCGGTTGTGATAGTAGGCTGATTCGACAGGTAGCATAGATTATCATAGACAGAACCGTTTATCAGCAGGCTGTCTTGAGCAATATAGGCGATTTTATTCTGCCATGAGTCGATGGTATTCTCATCAAGCAAAATGCCTTTGATATAAAGTGCCCCAGAGTCTGGTTTCAAAAGACCACAGATCAGCTCAACCATCGTGGTTTTACCCATGCCAGATCGGCCTTTGATCCAGCTGATCTTTCTGTAAGGGATCGAAAAGCAGACTTGATGAAACAGTGTGTTTCCTTTAAGATGGCCAAAGCTTAAATCCTGTGCATGGATTAAGGCCTCTGTGGTTTGAAGATTGAGATCGTCGATGGGATCTGTCGAGTTGGAGTTGCTTTCTTCCTGCTTTAATTTAACCGTGGTGTTTGATATCGTTGTCATCATCTCACGGTAGCAGCGATATCCTGGCAGTGTGTTTAAGAGAATCTGCCAGTATTGCTGAATCCGAGTGAGACTGCCGCTTATTCTGGTGAAGATGACAAGCAGCACCATCAGACGATCGAGAGCGATTTGAAAGTAGTAAAATGACAGATAAACGATAAGACTAAATCCGATGGCAGCGGCGATGGCATAAAAAAGCGTGTTAAATGACTGCAGATGACTGAACTGACGTTGTGTTAGCTTTAGATCATTGTCCTGTTGTTGAAATTGAGTGTTTAGTGTGTCGCTCATACCATAACATTTGGCGATCTTGAGGCTGATGAGCTGATCATTGAGAAGACGATAGAGGCGTTGATTGAGTGCGTGGGTTTGTTGCCCGAGTCCTGCCGCTTTCTTGAATTGGAAACTCAGTAGGCCAAACAGAAAAATGCCGATGGTCAGTGCACTAAGAGTCAGAGGGGGTGATAGCATAAACGCGCTGATTATATAACCTATAAGCACAAAGCACAGTGCCAGTGTTGAGATTAGCATGTTGACACCGGCACTGATTTTATCGGCTTCTTTGGTTATCAGTTCCGTGATTTTACTGTGCTCAAATGTGAGCATGTAAGACCAGTCCAGCTCAAGATACCCTCGATACAGTCGTTGGCGCAGACGGCTGCTGAAGCTAAGCTGCAATTTTATGCTGAAGTGTCGGGTCATAAACTGAATCCCTGCCGCCATGCTGATAATCAGAATATAGATAAGCAATAGGGTACTTAGTTTATTGATGGTCACGCTCAATTTTAAAACTGGTATTGTCCAGCCGATGAGTTGATGTGTCTGAAAGATGGAGAGTAAAGGCTCAAGCATCAACAGGCTGATGCTTTGGGTGATGCCGTTGATAATCATCAGGATCAATACGCCGACAGCAAGTATTGGGTTGGTCTTAAAAACATGGCAAAGAAAGTCTCTAGTCAAAAGCGATTGTCTCATGTTGTCTCAAGCGACGATGTGAATAAGGTTTTTCTGTAACAGCTGATCGAGAAAGCCAAGCGTTTCGGTGCAAAAATCATGATCGTCAACCTGGTAGTCCTGCTCGATTAAGGTGAGCAGATCAGATAGTGAGATCGGTTTCTCCAGCCATCGCCAGATGTCGCTGGCAACTGGATTTAATGCATAATATTCACCATTTTCAATGCTCATCAACAGACGTTCATCATCGACGGTGGCATCAGGAATATCATCCTTTCGTTGAATGAGATTGTCGGGTTTAATCAACATAGGTTGTCCTCCATGTGTAGGTTATTAGCAAAAATAAATTGCATAAGTGAGGTCAAATTGAAACCGGAATTTGGGCGTTTCAGACACATCAATGAAGTTTGCTTTAGCAGGTTCTCACAGTGTTTGAAATGCATCTGAAGATGATTGAGCTCATGATAGAGCTCATGGCGAAACGCGTGTTCATTGAGTGCTGAGAGCTTCTCAAATGCCGTCATCGATTCGAGTCTGCTATGGGTAGTATCGTCAGGTTTAAGCAGCATAAGCATCTGGATTTCAAGCGGATGATTGGTTGATGAGTCGTTGTCGATAAAATACTTATCGATATCGCCGCGTACGGCTTTGAGTTCCCGGGTGTTTTTCCCCAGCTTTAAGGCGGCTTCACGCCAGATTTTAAAATGGGTCTGAGCGGGATAGACCCGAGCTTGATTTCGTGAGTCAAAGCCAATCGCACATAAATCATCGGCGGCAACCTCATAACCTTGTTGATGAAATCCTAGAGCCAGCGTGGATTTCCCAACACCACTGTCACCCAAAAAAATCAAGGCTCGGTGATTAATAATGACGGCGGAGGCGTGTAAGATCAAAAAACCTCGTTGCAGAAGCAATAAGGCAAAGACGGTAGAGCAGAGAAACAATCCCAGCATCTGTGCATCGACTCGATTATCCGTCACCAGGCGTATCTCTCTACCTTGAATGATTTTAAAGTGAGCGATATTGGCGATATCAAGCAGGATAAGATCATTATATGGACGTTTGAGGCTTGTTGTGTTGATATAAGCGTTTGCTTCTATGATGATATGAATGTCGGCAGATGATGGTTTTGAAATGACTCTAAAGCTTGGCAACACAACGTCACAGCAGACGGTCAGACCAAAGGCCTGATAGTAAAGCATAGGCAAAAAAGTTTTATTTTTTCATAAGATAATCTTAAACGTTATCGGAAAAACAATATAGTATGTTATAGCCTATTTTTTATGGACAATAATATCCCAAACACCATGGTTTAGGCGTTGTCCACGCTGTTCAAACTTGGTCAGTGGTCTTGATTCTGGTCGTGGGGCAAAGCCTTCGTGAGCATTTGTCAGTGATGGGTTTTGTTTAAAAAGGGCAAGCACTTCATCGGCATAATGCTGCCAGTCGGAGGCGAAGTGAATGAAACCCTTTTTCTCAAGCTTTAGCGTCAGCAGTTCAATAAATTCAGCATTGATCAGACGGCGCTTATGGTGACGTTTTTTATGCCAGGGATCGGGAAAGAAGATTTGCAGACCAAAGAGGGTATTATCGAGAATTTTATGTTTGAGGACGTCAACGGCATCGTGCTGTATGACCATAATATTGGCGAGCTCTAGTGTATGAATCTTATCGAGGATATTACCAACACCGGCTTCATGAACCTCGATACCCAGATAATTAAAGTGTGGATTTCTCTGCGCCATTTCAATCAGGCTGGTTCCCATGCCAAAGCCAATTTCGACAATCAATGGTTGTTTTTGGGCAAATAAGGTATCGACATCGATTTGGCTCTGATACGGAATCAGATAGTGATCTGCATAATGCTCAAGTGCGTATTGTTGTAATTTGGTCACTCTGCCGGCGCGCTTGACATAGCTTTTAATCGTTCTTAAGGGTTTTTGTGGTGGCCTTGGATCATCGCTCATATAACGCTTAATTTTTTCTCTCGGTCATAAAATTGATGGAGATGGTATAAGTTTTTTTTAAAAAATTCAAGTTGTGATTTAGTCGTTGATTTTTTCTTTCTCGACTTGTCTTAAAAGACTGCCTGAAATACCGGCGGATTCGACCTTGTGTTTCAGCACATCGCCTTGACGTTTGGTTTCAACAGGGCCGACATCGACACGATACCAGTCGCCCACTTTTTTGACCGTTGGCGTTAATCCGGCGAGTATGAGTTTGGCGCGCATGGCATTGGCATCGGTTTCATTTCGGTAAGAGCCGACCTGGAGCATGTAGCTATAGCGATATTCTGGATTTTCATCCTCGACATCGACATTCACCTGTTTATTGGTTAGTTTGTCGTAGAAGGTAAATTTTAAGGGCTGTTCGGTCTGTTGTGCTGTGATGTTGGCATTCTCTGCCTTCTTAGCGTCATCATCAGTGGACACGCTTGAAGCAGTGGCTGCTGTTTGCATCATTGTCTCGGGTTTTTTAGTATTGTTTGCAACAGACTTTTCAGACTCACCGTGATCAGTCAGGGTTTTGGTGATTGCTTTATCTGGTTTAGCCGTCATCGTTTTTGAAGGTGTGGCTATCGAGGGCGATTGAGTGATGGCAGGTTGTTGTTTGACAAAAAACGTGATAATGAAGACGATCACAAGCAAAAGCAGCAACAGACTGAGAAAGGCAATCCGATATCTGACCCAATACCCTGGTCTTTCCATTTCATCAACCGACTGACCCTCTTTGTGTGCTAATTTGGCAAAGTCTCGCATGTTATAATCCTGAATCGTGACATTTTATTTTCTTTAAGTCTACTGTTTTTAGGTGCCGTATGCCACATTCATGCTGGCTGAAGCGGCAAGATATTGTGATTAACAGGCTGACATTATATGATCTGGATTTTTGCCTGATGGGAAAAAGATCGTGCATTAAATTAAAACAGATAAAGTTAATAAAAGGCAAAATCTAACAGCCATTGTTTGTGCCGCTGACAGAATTTGGCTACAATGCCTGTAATGATTTCAGCTTCGGTATGTGAATGTTTAGACTGATTAAACAATGGTATTATGCCAAATTTGACAGCAATGAGCCGGCTATTTTTCTCGTTACCTCTATTCTGGCGGTACTGGTTATTCTGTTTTTGGGCAATCTTTTGATTCCGGTGTTAGCCGGGATTGTCATCGCCTATCTTCTAGATGCGGTAGTTGGTTTTATCAGTAGGATTTTTAAAATACATCGCTTGTTGGCGGTGTATCTGGTGTTTATGCTGTTTGTGGCCATACTGGTGTTATTGCTGTTTTTTTTGCTGCCACAGATTGTGCATCAGGCCGGTGAATTCTTAAAAAGCATTCCGGCTCAAGTCAACAGCCTCAAGCAAACTGTTGCAAGCTTGGCGGAGAAGTATCCGCATGTCGTCTCACAAGGTCAGATTCAAAATACACTGGCGGCATTATCGAATGTTCAGTTTGATAAGCTGGCGACAATCTCTCAAAGTCTGATTAAGTTTTCCATCTCCTCACTGACCAGTGTATTTACCTGGCTGGTCGATCTGTTTTTAGTGCCGATGTTGGCGTTTTTCTTTTTGAAAGATAAAGAGACGATTATCCGCTGGTTTGTTAATATGCTGCCACAGGATCGAGGCGCTCTAGCTGAAGTCTGGGCCGATGTCAGGCCGCAGCTTGGGAATTATGTCAAAGGCAAGACTATAGAATGCGTTATCGTCGGCTTTGTCACCTATCTGGGATTTATCGTCTTCAAACTGGATTACTCGCTGCTTTTGGCGGTGCTGGTGGGTCTGTCGGTTTTTATTCCCTATATCGGCATGGTGCTGGTGACGATTCCGGTGATTTTGATTGGTCTTACTCAGTTTGGATTTAGCTCTGATTTTTTCTATATGTTTGTCATCTATCTGATCATCCAGGCGTTGGATGGTAATGTGCTGGTGCCGATTCTCTATTCCGAGGCGCTGAGCCTGCATCCGGTTGCCGTGATCGCCTCGGTATTGATTTTTGGTGGCTTGTGGGGCTTTTGGGGGCTGTTTTTTGCCATACCGCTGGCAGCACTTATTAACTCTGGCATCAAGGTGTGGATGGGACGCAAGAAAAAACCAATACTCAAAGTCGAATCAGAAGCCTGAAAAAAAGAAAAATATGACCGATCAATATACTCGTCCCTTACCGATTATCCGTACGCTAGCGCTTAATCAGATCGTTTTTAACCATCTGCTTGATCATGACATTGATGCTTTCGTTGCTTCCATCGTCGCCAGAAGAGTAAGCGATCCCGATCAGGCCTTGAATGCATTACAGCTATCGCTTAGTAATCTGAGTTCTCCTTTTTTGATGAAAGACATGGGCAAAGCCACAGATAGACTGGTTCAAGCATTGGTCAATCAAGAGGTCATCGGCATTGAAACCGATCATGACTGCGATGGTCAGACCTCTCATGCTATTTTGTTTGAAGCGTTAAGCGCAATCTTTGGTCATCCTGAGTCAAACATTCGATCTTATATAGGGCACCGTCTGAAAGAGGGTTATGGGTTGTCGAAAGCCTTGACGCAGCGGATTTTAGCCGACGAGATTAAACCGTCGCTTATCATCACCGCCGATAATGGTTCAACGGACGAGCTGCAAATCGCCTTATTGAAACAGCAGGGTATCGATACCATCGTCACCGATCATCATGCCATCCCACATGAGGGGGTGCCAAAAAGTGCCGTGGCCGTGCTTAACCCTACACAATCCGGTTGCGGATATGGTGATCCCTTTATTGCCGGTTGCATGGTGGCCTGGTTGTTTATGGCGGCGACACGCTCAAAATTAAAGCAGCAGAAACTACTGCCAGAATCGGCGATACAGCTGAGTGATCTTTTAGACTTTGTTGCCGTTGGCACTGTTGCCGATTGTGTGAGCATGTCAAAAAGCCTGAATAACCGCATTGTTGCCGGTTTCGGTATGAAGCGAATCGCCCAACAGAAACGCAAGTGCTGGAAGGCATTTGCCGAGCATTTTCATAAAGATATCAACAGCGAGCTTTTGGGTTTTATTATTGCACCACTTTTAAACAGCGATGGACGGCTCTCCGATGCCTTGTCTTCCGTCAGCTTCTTGCTGTCAAAGCACGATGATGAGGTTTATGACTGGGTTGAATTTCTGTCAAAGCAGAACAATGAACGTAAAGCGGTACAGAGACAGATGACCGATAAGGCCATGAGTGCGGCGGCATCGGCCTATATGGCAGGAAGAAAATCAATCTGTGTTTATCTGGATGATGGGCATGCCGGAGTGCATGGTATATCGGCCAGCCGCATCAAAGATGCCTTCGGACTGCCGACGATACTATTCTCACCAAAAATGGGCGAAGATGAGATTATCACAGGATCTGCCAGAAGCATTGACGGGCTTAATATTAAACATATGCTGGATGAAGTGGCAAACACTCCGGATATCATCGTTAAATATGGCGGACATACAGGCGCGGCAGGATTGACGATTTATAAGCCTAAATTCGATGAATTTTATGCGCTCTTTGATCAATATGTCAAAGTGGAGTTGAAACGGCTTCAACTCGCGGCTGAGCCTGTGATCTATACAGAAGGGGCGCTAAAGCGTCATGAAATCACGCTTGATACCGTGGATAAAATCGCAAAACTTGAGCCTTTTGGGCGTCAGTTTGAAGCGCCAGTTTTCTGCAATACGGCGAGAATTTCTTCGTTGCGCTTTGTTGGAAAATCAAACGAACATCTGCAGATGCGGTTGACGATTGAGGGAATCCTGTTAAAAGCCATCTGGTTTTTTGCCCATGAGTTTAACCATGCCAATGACTTTGCCGAAGGTGATGAAGTCAGTGTTGTTTATCGCCTTGATAAGGAGTGTTTTAAAGATCGCCTCTATCTTAGCGCCAAGGTTGTCTATATTGAACCAAGCGGAGCGAATGCCTGATGTTGCCTGAAATTGCACTGATAAGAAAACGTGCCGATTATCTTAAAAAAATTCGAGACTATTTCGAACATTTAGAGGTAGTGGAAGTTGATACTCCACTGGCATATCGCTATGCGGTCAGTGACCCTTATATCGATGTTTTTGCCATTGATACGCCCGGTGGCAGGCGCTTTTTGCAAAGCTCACCGGAATATGCCATGAAGCAACTTTTAGCGGCAGGTTCCGGCTCGATTTATCAGATTTGTAAGGCCTTTCGAGTTGATCCAAAAGCGGCGATTCACAACTGGGAGTTTACCATGCTGGAATGGTACCGAGTCGGTATTGATCATTTTGCACTGATGCAAGAAATGAAAGATCTGTTTCGGCTTCTTGATCCATCCATCTCATATCAAAGACTAAGCTATAATCAGTTGTTTCAGCATTATCTAAGTATTAATCCACACCAGGCTGAATTGTCGGAGTTATCGACTGAGACAGGCCGGCGTATAGGGAAAATAATGGGACTTTCCAATCCGTCCAAGTCGGATTGTCTGGATCTTTTATTCACTCATTGTATCGAGCCTGAGCTTAAAAAAAGCACGGATTTATGCTTTATCTATCATTATCCTAAAGAACAGGCGGCATTGGCGCGAATCATCGACAGTGAAGAGGGCGAGGTGGCGGCCAGGTTTGAGGTGTTTTATAAGGGAGTCGAGCTTGCCAATGGCTATTATGAGTTAAGCGATAGTAAGGAGCAGAGAAAGCGTTTTCATGCTGATAATGCTGTGCGAAGGGCAGAAGGAAAGTCGATTATCGAGATGGATGTTGGGCTGTTAAAAGCATTAGATAAACTACCGGAATGCTCAGGTGTGGCGCTTGGGCTAGATCGCTTAATTATGCTGTTGGAAGGAAGAGGAGGGATTGCCGAGGTACTGTATTGCAGTTGATGTGTTAATTATCCTCAATCACCTGCATCAACCAGCGTTGATTTTTATGATATAGTTTATACTGGCTTAAAGGCTGTTGGTAGGGAATGCCCAAGTATTCTAGGCTGTCCTTGGCAATTTGGGCAAATATAGGGGCGGCCGAGACGCCACCAAACTGATAGAAATGATTCTTTTTGGGATCATCGATCCAGACGGCGATGACCAGGCGAGGATTGCGCAAAGGAGCGATGCCGACAAAAATAGCGTTATAGGAATTTTTCAAGAATTGACCATTGGCGACTCGATGGGAGGTTCCTGTTTTACCGGCGACCTCAAAGCCTGGAATATTGGCTAGAATACCGGTTCCATGAATGGAGACGACACTGTTTAACATGGTGAGGACTTGATGGGCAATATCGGCAGGTATGATTTGGCGACATTGAATTGGAGCTTGTGGCAGAGTCAGAGTTAAAGGGCAGAGTTTGCCGTCATTGGCAAAAATACTATAGGCATGTGCCAGCTGTACGGTGGAGGCGGTCATGGCATAACCGAAAGAGAAGGTGGCGAATTCAAATTTACCTAAATTCGATAAGTCCGGAAGGATGCCGTTGGTTGCCAGCGGGAAGTTAAGAGGCGAGGGCTGTCCAAACCCTAAAGCGGTGAAAAATTGATACAGTTTTTGTCGATTCAATGTCAGCGCCACTTTGCTGACGCCGACATTGCTGGACTTTTCCAGAATTTCAGTCAGGCTGATCTCGCCAAAATTAGCATCATCACGGATGCGGTTATGTCCAATATAATAATAACCGGGATTGGTATCGATTAAGCTATCGGGTGTGTATTTTCCGGATGATAGTGCCTGGGCGATAATAAAAGGCTTGATGGTGGAGCCGGGTTCAAAGGTGTCGATAAGAGCGCCGGCCTTGACATTGGCGCCGGTGCGATCACTAAAGATATTGGGATTGAAGCTTGGATAGCTTGCCGCCGCCAGTATCTCGCCGGTTCCAGGATCGATAACAACGGCGGTTCCCATGATGGCATCGGCATTGTGAACGCCTTGAGCCAAAGCCTGATAGGCGAATTTCTGGATTGTGGAATCGATGGTTAAGGTTAGATCTTTTGAATTGGGATAATCCGGATGATTGCTATAGCGGATGGCCTGACCTTCACGGTCGGTGATAAGCTTTAGTTTATGATCTTTAGCGCGAAGCAGGTTATCAAAACTCAGTTCGAGTCCGCTTTGACCATTATTATTAAAGTCACTAAAGCCAATAAGCGAAGCGATGCTCTCGCCCTCAGGGTAGTAGCTGCGATTTTGTTGCTCCACATGGATTCCAGGAATATGAAGCATTTTGAGTGCTTTGGCCGCTTCAGGCAATAGGAATTGGGTAGCGATATAATAGCGTTTGTTGGGATATTTTTTGATTAAACTATCGATATCGCTTAAGCGGAGTCCGGCTATAGCGAGTGAGGAGAGCTTTTGATATTGCTGCGGATAGCCTTTCAAAACCTTGATATCGACGATGACGCGATAGAGATTGGTAGTCACGGCCAGCGGTTTATGGTTTCTGTCATAGATCGTGCCTCTAGGGCTATCTATGGAGATAACGCGACGGCTTTCTTGGTTTGCCATCTTAGAGAGTAGCGCTTTGTCTGTAGTTTCAAGATAAAACAGACGCCATAACAGGACAGTCAGTACAGTCATTAATAGAATGGCGACAATGATAAAGCGTAGAAGATGGCGTTTGAAAACAGATTTATTTTTTTTGTCTAAGCCATGTTTAAAGCCTTTTGTCATTATTTATTGCCGCTGATTATTGTACGTCTAAAGTATAACAAGCTGCATGATAGGTGGCGAGTGGTTAATGGCAATTTATTAAATTATTAGAAAAATAAAAAAGCAGCCATGAGGCTGCTTAAAAAGATCTATTTATTGCAGATGGCAAAGACTGACTTCGCCTGTAGATAGAATTACTTATTCAGTTTTTCTTTGATCAGATCACCAATAGTGGTTGGAGTCATTTGCTCAGCTTTATAGTTAGCGCGCGCTGCTTTTTCCTGATCTTCATCCAATGCTTTGATGGACAGGTTGATGCTGCGACGTTTGCTGTCGATATTGCTGATGCGGGCTTCAACTTCTTCACCGACTTTCAGGCTGTGACGTGCGTCTTCAGTGTGTTCACGCGAAATATCAGCAACACGAATGAAACCTTCAACTTCAGGAGCCAGCTCGACAACCGCGCCGTTTTGCTGAACTTGAGTAATAACACCTTTGACCTTGCGACCTTTTTCATTGGCAACGGTAAACTGAGTGAATGGGTCTTCACTGATCTGTTTCATGCCAAGGGCGATACGTTCACGTTCGATGTCAACAGACAGCATTACCGCTTCGATCTCTTCGCCTTTTTTCAGTTGTTTGACGATATCTTCAGGTTTGTTCCAGGAAACATCAGAGATGTGTACCAAGCCGTCGATATTGCCGTCGAGACCAATAAACACACCGAAATCTGTGATAGAGCGAATTTTACCTTTGACTTTGTCACCCGGTTTATGCGAGTTAGCAAAAGCTTGCCATGGATTGATCTGGCATTGTTTCATGCCAAGAGAAATACGATGACGATCGGCATCGACTTCTAAAACCATGACATCGACTTCTTGCCCAAGGGAAACCAGTTTATGCGGGTTAGCATTCTTGTTGGTCCAATCCATTTCAGAGGTATGAACAAGACCTTCAATGCCTTCTTTAAGTTTGACGAAACAGCCGTAATCAGTAATGTTTGTGATTTTACCGATTAGGTGAGTGCCAACCGTCAACTCTTCGGCAACATTAGCCCATGGATCTTCGCCAAGCTGTTTGATACCAAGTGAAATGCGGTTTTTATCGGTGTCAAATTTGATGATTTTAACATCGATCTCATCGCCTAAGGCCAGCATATCGCTTGGGTGCTTGATGCGGCTCCAGGACATATCGGTGATGTGAAGAAGACCATCAATGCCACCAAGGTCGATAAAGGCACCAAAATCGGTGATGTTTTTAACGATACCTTTGATCACGGCGCCTTCGCTTAGTTTCTCAAATAAGGCTTCGCGATCTTCGGCGGTTTCTGCTTCGATGACAGCGCGACGAGAAACGACGATATTGTTCCGCTTGGTGTCGAGCTTAACGATCTTAAGTTCAATGTCTTTGTCTTCCAAATGAGAGACGTCTCTTAATGGGCGAACGTCAACTAAGGAACCTGGAAGAAATGCACGGAGCCCTTTGACTTCAACGGTATAGCCACCGCGAACGTGATTGGTGATGCGACCTAAAACGGTATCTTGAGTATCACAGGCTTTTTCAAGCGCATCCCAGATTTCGATGCGTTTGGCTTTCTCACGAGACAGACGCGTCTCACCCATGCTGTTATCAAGTGCATCAAGAACTACATCGACTTCATCGCCAACCTGAATTTCAATCTCGCCTTGTTCATTTTTGAACTGATCTAGTGGTACGATCGATTCAGATTTAAGGCCGGCATCAATCCATGCGAATTCACGATCAATGGCAACAACGGTTGCTTTGATGATCTTGCCGATACGCATTTCGGTGCTTTTCAGCGATGCTTCAAAGAGTTCTTTAAAATTATCAGTCATAATGATTTCCAATTTGCCAGTGGTTGATTAAACATCAAGCCAAATTCGATCACTGGAAGGGCGAATTGACTCGGCTAAAAGCCTGACTATTTTAGCGTATATGTTCTTGCGATTGCAACTTAATTTTGTATTAAATTTGCGCATGATAAACGCTTTGGCGCCTTACCGAATTATCTGAATGCTGTTTTGTTGCAGGGTGAAACCAAAATCGGTGTTCAGTCCAATGATATCTGGATTGGATTTGATCTCTTTGTTAATCTCGGCGCGTTTGTTTTGTTGCTGTTGGTGGGCAATATCGGCCGGAGTGTTCGAGTTGTTTTGATTTTCCTCAAATCTGACGGGCTTTGACGAGGGCGCAGATGCCGTCTGTTCTTTAATTTTATCGCTGAAGTCGATGGTGATTTTTTTCTTCAGATAGAGGCAAAATGCCTGGGTGATCTTATCTTTGAGATTTGAGGTGATCAGCGATTTGACGTGAGCCGCCGGTTCAAGTATATAGTGTTCAGATGTGGCGCTGATAAGGTGGCAATTCATCACGACTTGAAGAGCAGCGCCTCTGAGATTAAGATGCTTAATCATCTCAGACCATGATTCTACGCTTTCTGTCTTAGACTTATTGTTCTTGTGTCTGTTCTCGATGAAAACCTCGCCGGTATGTGGTTTTGGTTTTTTGGTTTTTTGGTGTTCATGATGAATCGACGGTGTGGAGTACTCTGTTGTGTTTGAAGTCGTGGCGGTATTTCCAAAATCCACAGACTGAAAGGCGATCAGCCGCAACAGTGCCATATTGAGGCCAACGGTTTCCGTCGGTGCCAGGGTGACATCCTCTTTGGCTTTGATCGTTAGCTGGTAGTAAAGCTGTAGCATTTCGAGCGGTAGCTTTTGAGTGATTTCTGTCAACTGGCTTTCGCTGAAATCATCAATGGTTTTTTGTTGGCACAGCGAAAAAATGCTGGCGGCATAGAATGTCTCAGCCAGTCGATCGAGCACGGATGTGGCTGATTTTCCTGAAGATAAGATCTCGGCGCTCAAGGTAATAAGTGACTCGGCATCTTTATCGATGATCAGCTGGATAAGGCGATAGATCAATTCAAATTTAACGAGTCCGAGCATGGCGATGATATCACTCTCTTTCAGCATCCCATTACCATAGGCAATCGCCTGATCGGTGAGACTCAAGGCATCTCGCATACTGCCTGTGGCGTGATGAGCAATGAGCTTTAGACTCTCGCCATCGTGGTGTATGGATTCCTGTTTTAAAATCATTGACAGTTGAGTTTCAATATCCGTTTCAGACAGATGTTTGAGATGGAATTGCAGGCAGCGTGATAAAATTGTCACGGGGAGTTTTTGTGGATCTGTGGTCGCCAGCAGAAACTTAACGTGTTCAGGTGGCTCTTCGAGCGTTTTTAACAGCGCGTTAAAACTGTGTGTTGACAGCATGTGAACTTCATCGATGAGGTAGACTTTATATCGACCCTGGGTCGGCATATACTGGACATTATCAAGAATATCCCGTGTGTCTTCGACCTTGGTGCGTGAGGCGGCATCGATTTCAATCAGATCGACAAAATTGCCCTGCTCAATGCTGATGCAGTTTACACATTTCAGGCAGGGCGTTGATGAGACGCCTTCGATGCAATTTAGTGATTTTGCCAGAAGCCTTGCCAGTGAGGTCTTGCCTACTCCTCTGGTGCCGGTGAAAAGATAGGCGTGATGCAGACGCTTGCTGTCCAGTGCATGAATGAGACTGTTTAAGATATGGCGCTGCCCACTGACTTCACCGAAGCATTTTGGACGATATTTTCGAGCCAGTACCTGATATGACATGATTATAAGTAAGCGATTTTTATTGCTGTTTAGTATACGAAAAAGGCGTGATGGTTGTATAGGGAATAATATCAATGTTTGAAAAAACAACCACTTTTTTCAAAATGGTATATAATGTCCCTGCATTTGAAAATACGTTTCTAAAAGAATCAAAATAAACAAGGTTAAGGAATATTGTGAAGTTTGTAGATGAGGCCGTGGTGGCTGTTCAGGCTGGTAAAGGCGGTAATGGCTGTGTGAGTTTTCGACGTGAGAAATATGTTCCTAAAGGCGGTCCTGATGGGGGTGATGGAGGTGATGGGGGCAGCATCTATATCAAGGCGGATGCCAATGTCAATACGTTGATCGATTATCGCTATCAGCGTCATTATCAGGCACAAAATGGGCGTCCCGGTGAGGGCAAAAAATGCTCAGGAAAAAAAGGAGAAAGTCTTTATCTCATCGTGCCGGTAGGAACTGTGGTCTATGATGTTAATACGGAGCGAAAGATTGGTGAGGTGCTTCAAGATGGCCAGGAGTTTATGGTGGCAAAAGGGGGGCGTCATGGGATTGGTAATACCCATTTTAAAAGCAGTACCAATCAGGCTCCAAGGCAATTTACCCACGGTGAGGAAGGTCAAAGCGCCCAGATTCGTTTGGAGCTCAATCTATTGGCTGATGTGGGGCTTCTGGGATTGCCTAATGCGGGTAAATCAACGCTTATTCGTGCTGTTTCAGCCGCAACACCCAAGGTGGCTGATTATCCTTTCACCACGATGTATCCGAATTTGGGCGTGGTGCGCGTGGGGCTGCTCGATAGTTTTGTGATCGCCGATATTCCAGGTGTTATCGAAGGTGCGGCAGAAGGGGCCGGTCTTGGTCTCCGTTTTTTGAAACACCTGACACGGACACGTTGCGTGCTGCACGTTTTGGATGTTTTGCCGGCAGATGGTTCGGATCCGGTTGAAAATTATAAAAAGGTGGAGCTTGAGCTTAAGAAATACAATAAAACGCTTCATGCTAAACCACGCTGGCTGGTTTTGAATAAGCTCGACCTGGTGATGGAAGAAGAGCGGCAAAATCTGATTGATCAGATTGTGAAGGGTATCGACTGGGATATCAACCGTCCTTATTTTGCTATTTCAGGATTGACCCGTGAAAATACCGATGAGATGATGAAGAAAGTATTGGCAATGATTAAAACGCAGAATGCTAAATAGGCGGTGCGATATGGAGATCTTTATGATGAGACAGAAAGGAAGAGCTGCGGCTGGATTGTTGATGACTCCTCTGATGGTGATGCTATCGGGGTGCAGCATGATTAATCATTATCTTGAATCCTGGCAGTCACCGGCGCCTGTGGTGTCTGGTAATCTTCAGCAAGATGCATCAGCAGGCGTCAAGTCAGGGCAGGACTATAATCAGCCGGCAAGGCCTGTTGTTAACACCGAAGCAGCGCCGGTAGAAAATAGCTCATCATCAATATCTTCTTATAATACAGGCGGCAAAGATGAGATCGATACCCAATTTGCCGACCAGGAAACCAGCGCCGTTAACATTGATGTGGCGAGACGAAGCTGGTCAGCAGTCGATGGTATCTATACCGTTAAACCGGGAGACTCTCTTTTGGCCATCGCCGAAGGATTCCATGTGACCTTGGCCGATTTACAGAAGTGGAATGCCATTTCCGAGCCTAGTCTGATCAATATTGGGCAGAAAATTCGGGTTGTGGTGCCGGACTCAGGCGAGCAGATGCCAAAGATATCGACCAAAATCGCTTCTCATAAAGAGCCGTCTGTGGTGGCTGTCAAGAAGGCGGTGCCGATGACAGAAAATAGAACGCCATCAAAAGTCACAACGGGTAAAGCGATTAAATCTGAAGTGGTTGATGTTTCGACTGAGTCAACTGTTGATAAACAGCTCTTGATACCGCAGGGAAATAACGTCAATGGCATAGACTGGCGTTGGCCTTTGGCGATTCGTGGTGAATTTACGGCCGGCTCATCATCTTCACCATTGAATATTGCCGTGGCTGTCAACACAGCGGTCTATGCAGCCGCATCGGGTCAGGTTCTTTATGCCGGTGTTGGTACTGGAGGCTATGGAAAGATGGTGATTTTGAGCCATGATAATGGATTTTTATCCGCCTATGGTAATCTGGTGAGTGTTGATGTCAAGGAAGGGCAAACGCTTAAAAAGGGACAACTTCTGGGAGCGGTTGGCAAGTATAATGGCGTTTCCGCTTTAAGCTTTGAAATCCGGCAAGATGGCCAACTGCAGAATTTAAACCTGTTTTATCGCTTTTAAGCTTCAGGGTTGCTATACGCTTCTGGCTTATCTGACCCTTTGCCAAATAAAAAATTCTCCATTTCAGTAAGCAGAAATTTTCTGGCCTCGGCATCCAGAAGATTGAGTCGATATTCATTGATAAGGATGGTTTGATGGTCAAGCCATTGACTCCAAGCTTCCTGGGAAATTTCATTGACGATACGCTGTCCAAGACTGCCTGGTATGGGAGCGTAGGTCATTTTAGTGCCGGCTTGTTGTCGTTTATGGCAGAATACAGTACTCATGGGACTCATGTTTTAAAAAAGTTAATGTGTCCGCCATTGTAGAGAATTATGGTAGATAAGGAAAATAAAAATTTCAAACAGCTGTGGTGACAAAATTGATCAGATACAGCGTTTTGGCTTTGGCAATCCGGCAATTCTTGCGGCCTGAACGGCAGGTGAGATGGGAAACAGCGATTGTAAATAGAGGCTGTTGCCGATGTTGGCGCCCTGTTTTTCTTTTAAGGATTTAACCAGCAGGCGGATGGCCGGTGATTGTTGGTGATTTTCATAGTAGCTTCTTAGAAAATGAATCACTTGCCAATGTGCATCGGTTAAGGTGATGTGTTCAATCTCTGCCATGGCTGTGGCAAATTCGTGGCTCCACTGTCTGTGATCTTTGAGAAAGCCATTTTTATCGAGTAGATTGTCAAGGTTTAGCATATCGATTCAGGGTTGTGTCTTATGACTATATCATACAGCATATTTATGTGCATTCGCCACAACCTGACGATGGAGATGTTTTAAATTTGATAGAAAATGGACAAAAAAAGCTGGGTGCCTCGGGCCTCATAATAGATTTTGTATATCCATATACAAAATCGAATCGGCTATCCTCGGCGGCATAAATTTTGCCCGGGACGTCCGCCTCGCCAGCATACCTTCACAAATTCACTGCGTTCATTCCGAGCAGGCAACTGTCTCCGATTCTACTCTACGCCTTGGGTACAAGCTGTTTCACAGACTTCGCTCTGGCGCCTACGGCACGTCGCTTGCTGTTTACAGCGCAAGACTACCCGGGTCTACTCGACCTCGCGTTCCGCTCTCCATGTCTCGCAGCGAATGAGGTCTTGAATCTAGGTGCTGGGTTTTGATTTAAGCATGCGTTTATCGAAGTTAACCTCGATATCGCTCACAACACCGGCTTTGTTGATATCCGCTTCAAGCTTGTAGCCGTCCTGGTCTTTAAATTTAAGCTCCATGCCATTGTCATTGGACTTATAGGGTTCACCGCAGGCGGCTTTTAATTCGCTGACGGTGGTTTTGCCAGCCATGATTGTCGTGCCGTTACAGCTGACGGAAATGGTGTTGGCAAAGCTCCCGGTTGCGCTTAGAAGCAGAGGCAGACTTAAGATTGCAGGGGTTAGTATTTTCATGATTTTCTCCTGTGTTTTTGAAAAAGACTTCTTCAGTATAGTCAAGCGGGTGAAAAATTCCAGAAACAGATTGAACTGATGATGGCATTATTATATAATCGGCGGGCTTGTCGATGATATGTCGGTAAGAACAGAGCAACAATAAACAGCAATGTCCGTGTAAACAGACGCTAAACAAAACTGGAGTAAGTAATGGTTACAATCCGCATGGCCAGAGGTGGCGCAAAAAAACGTCCTTTTTATCGCATCGTCGTGACAAATTCGCGCAGTCCACGTGATGGTCGTTTTATCGAGAGAATCGGTTTTTTTAATCCGCTGGCTAAAGAGCACGAGGAAAAATTACGTATTGATTTGGATCGTGTTGACTATTGGGTGAAAAATGGAGCTCAAATGTCTGATCGCATCAAAAGCTTTGTTAAAAATGCAAAAAAAGCGCAAGCAGCAGAAGCGGTTGTTGTTGCAGAGTAAGCATAAAAGCTAAATTAAAACAGCGCGCCTTCGGGCGCGTTTTTGTTTAATTGAGGTAAACGTGAGAAATCTCGTCATGTCACAGAAGATGGTTCCTATCGCTAAAATTGGTGCGCCTTATCGGTTAAAGGGAGAGCTGAAACTCTACCTGTTATCCGATACGACCACGATAGAGGATGCTCTGGATTATGGAGCCTGGTCGCTTAAGAAGGCTAATTCTGATCAGTGGCAGCTATTAAGCGGTGAACAGGTTTATCGCTTAGGGCAGAAGTTGTTGATTCAGTTTCCGGGCGTTGACAGCAGAGAGCTGGCATCGTCATTGACCAACGGCTTAATTGGTGTGCCGCGTGATGCATTGAAAGCGGTCGAAAAAGATGAATATTATTGGTCGGATCTCATCGGCATGCAGGTTATCAATCACCAGGGCGATGATTTTGGCATTATCAGCAATATTCTTGAAACCGGTGCCAATGAGGTTTTGTGCTGCACGAAAGGTGATGAGGAGTATCTGATTCCTTTTGTGCAGCAATACGTCATTTCGGTAGATAACGATAAAAATCAGATTCTTGTCGATTGGCAATATGACTATCTGTGAGCGATGATGAAATTTACAGCTATCTCTATCTTTCCAGAAATGTTTATGGCGCTTTCTGCTTATGGCGTCAGCGCGCGTGCCTGTGATAGAGGGATCGTTGAGATTAATGTCATCAATCCGCGTGATTTTTCCAATAATAACTATCGGCGTATCGATGACCGTCCCTTTGGTGGCGGTCCGGGTATGCTTATGCAGTATGAGCCTTTGGCTAAATCGATAGAGATGGCAAAAAAAGCTTTATCGAAAAACGTAAAAGTTGTATACTTGTCGCCCCAGGGCAGACCTTTGACGCAAGATAAAGTTAAAGCCTTTGCCAAAGAGGATGACTTAATCCTCTTGTGTGGACGATATGAAGGTATCGATGAACGCTTGATTGAGTCGCATGTCGATGAAGATATTTCAATGGGTGATTACGTCTTAAGTGGCGGAGAATTGCCGGCCATGGTATTGATGGATAGTATTATCCGTTTGCTGCCAGGCGTGTTGAATCATGCGGAATCGGCCGTTGAAGATTCATTCTATGATCATCTTCTGGATTGCCCTCACTATACACGGCCGGAAATTCTTGAGGATGGACGTCGTGTGCCTGAGGTGTTGTTATCTGGAGATCATAAACGAATTGCCAGCTGGCGGCATCAGCAGAAATTGATACGAACCTATCAACGACGTAAAGACTTGTTAACATGCCTCTGTCTGTCGGATAAAGATAAAAAATGGCTTGATGAGATGACCGATGAAACGGATGGTCGAATCAAATAATCGACAGAGTATGCATAATTTGGAGAATAAAATGAAAAATAAATATCTTGAATTGGTCGAGAAAGAACAGCTGAGATCGGATCTTCCTGAGTTTCGTCCCGGTGATTCCGTAACGGTCAATGTTTGGGTAAAAGAAGGTGAGAAGTCCCGTATTCAAGCTTTTAAAGGCTTTGTGCTGAGAATCAAAAAACGTGGCATTAACTCGGCATTCACCGTCAGAAAAATGTCTGGTGGTGAAGGGGTAGAGCGTACGTTTCAAACGCATAGCCCAATTATCGAAAGCGTTGTCGTCGAAAGGCGTGCCAGAGTGCGTCGTGCCAAACTTTACTATATGCGTGGACGTACCGGTAAAGCGGCAAGAATCAGAGAAAAGGTATAATTTCTGAATCACGAGTAAGAAGATGCAATCAACGGATGATTTCATCGATTCATTTCTAAATGATATCTGGTTGGGCGAGGGTTTGAGTCAGAATACCCTTGCCGCCTATCGAACCGATTTATCACAACTTTCCCAATTTTATCCTTCCCAATCTTTAAGCGCATTATCTTTGGATGATCTCGAGCGCTTTTTAACAAAACGTATGGAAAAGGGGTATTGTGCCCGCTCCAATGCCAGAATGATTTCAACTTTACGGAAATTTTATCATTGGCTGGTCAGTCAACGTCATCTAACTGATGATCCTTCCCAGAAGCTGATCATGCCAAAGCTTGGTCTATCATTGCCTAAAGATTTGAGTGAAGAAGATGTGAATTGTCTGCTTGAGGCGCCTGATTTAAACAGCGATATTGGTCTTCGTGATAAAGCTATGCTTGAGCTGTTATATGCGACGGGACTTCGTATCAGTGAGCTTATTTCACTGAATTTATCGAATATTAATCTCAATCAGGGTGTGGTCAGAGTCTTAGGCAAAGGTGCAAAAGAGCGACTGCTGCCAACCGGTGAATATGCCTTGGAATATTTGCAACGCTATCTTTCTGAAGTGCGAGATGGCTGGCTTAAAGGACTGAAATCCGATGAGGTGTTTATCACTAACAGACAAAAGAAGATGACGCGTCAAAGCTTTTGGTATCGTATCAAACATTATCTTGCCGAGACCGCTATCAATAAAAACGTCTCACCGCATACATTGCGACATGCCTTTGCCACACACCTTTTAAATCACGGTGCTGATTTAAGATCGGTACAAATGCTGCTTGGACACTCCAGTGTCTCGACAACGACGATTTATACGCATATTTCTCAGGTGAGATTGATGAATCTCTATAAACAGCATCATCCGAGAGCCTGACAACCAAGTTCGATTGAAGGAGTGTTCATTATTATGAAAGCAGAAAAAAAGGATTTATTGAAGGTTTCCGTGTTGTCGGGAATGGGGGGCATGCTTGAGTTTTATGATTTTATTCTCTACATGTTATTTTCATCGCAGATTGCCGCGGCTTTTTTTGCCGATATTCAATCGCTGATGGTAAAAAATTTAATTGTTATTGCTGTCTTTTCCATTGCTTATATTCTCAGACCCATCGGCGGATTTTTGATTGGTTGGATGGGTGACAATATCGGACGCAAAAAAAGCTTTTCCTTTACCATTCTTTTGATGGGAGCTTGTGTGTTTTTGATGGGAGTGATGCCAACCTATGCGCAAATTGGGTTGGCAGCACCGATTTTGTTTATTGCATTGCGTATCGTTCAGGGGCTGGCCTTGGGTGGCGAATTGCCTGGAGCCATCGTGTTTGTCTATGAATCGGTTGAAAAAAAAGGCGTCGCGCTTGGCATCGTGTTTGGCATGGTATTTTGTGGTTTTCTGTTGGGAGATATTATGAGCATTGTGATTCATGGTATTTTTGGAGAATATGCCTGGCGCGCGGCCTTTATCAGTGGTTCTGTCGTGGCATTTATCGGCTTTTATATTCGCCAAAGACTCCATGAAACAATGATGTTTAAGACATTGGAACAAAAACAACGTTTTCCTTTAGCCGTCTTGTTAAAGGAGCATTTAAGAGCACAGATTGGTGCCATATTTTGTGTGATTCTGGTCGCTTTTGATGGCGTGATGGTACTTTTGTATTTGCCAAAATACCTGATCACACATCTTCATTATGGTGGCGATATGCTGAGCTTGATTGTCATCACCAGTTCAGTGGTGAATGTCGTTATTTTGTTTTTAGCAAGTTGGGCAACCGATTATATTAATTATCGTCGCCTATACACGATTACGGCGGCGCTGTTAATTATTTTGTCTTATCCGGCATTTGTATTGATAAATCAGGGGCAATTTATAAGTCTTTTGATTGGTATGCTGATCATTTCCGCCTTTCCCTCCATTATCACGGGTATTTTTATGCGAATCCTGTGTGAGTCTTTTCCCACAGCGATTCGCTTTTCAGGGGTTGCTATTCCCAAGTTGGTAAATTATTGATTAAATGTTCATCAAAATACTCTTTTTTC
>JBMSHD010000021.1:0-22418 GCA_049416425.1 Francisellaceae bacterium
CTTTAAGCCCTTATGGTTGCTGACTTCTAAGATTTCAACTTACCAACTTGGGGATGAGCAAAAAGCCGCTCAATTTGGCACCTATAACGGCCTGACTATACATCAGGGGTATAGCTTGACAGAAAAAGAGAAGCAATGTCTATATTGGCTTTTGCGGGGAAAAAATGCCAGAGAGATTGCCAAATTACTCTTTCGCTCTCCTCGCACAATTGAAAGTCATATTGATATTCTCAAACATAAATTCGATGCCTCATCCAAGACAGTATTGATCGATAAGGCTCTGAATTCTGGCGTTCTATCGATGATTCCACATGGCATCATACTTGAGCTATGAATCAAAGGAACTGTGAATTACCGAGCCTGAAAATAACGAAGGAAATCAAAAATTTAAGACAGTGACCAGGGTTTATTAGGGGAAGGGAGGGAGAGATGAGAGTACCACCGACCACTGTCTTAAAAGGGCTCAAAGATCTTCAGGCTTCTTAACGAACCACCTGAGCTTTAAGGTATGATCATCTTCTCATGTTTATATTAAGTGAAGCTTAAGCATTTTTTATTTTTTTAAATTTTTTTAGGAATGTGCGCAAAATAACTTCCCATATATAGCTACTGTGAAATCTTGTTTCTCGTCATTGCCGTGACAGAGTGACATGGGAATTTATTTCAGACCTGTTTCTTATAAGCGAATAGGCCCTACAACATATGAGCTTCGAGTCGTCTCATCTCTGATCAAAAGGCTCATTGATGGATCGGATAAATACCAGTCAATCGTCTCGGCATCCAGTACATTCATGACATCAAGAAGATAGTTCACATTAAATCCAATCTCCATGGCATCATCATGATATTGCACCTCCAACTCATCTCTGGCTTCTTCATGTTCCGGATTGTTGGCCGACATCAACATCTGATTATGGCTTATCTGCAGGCGTACTCCACGATATTTCTCATTGGAAAGAATAGCGGTTCTAACCAAAGCCGCTTTAAGCTCCAGGCGATTTGCAATCAGCACTCGCTCATTGCTTTTAGGAATGACCAACGTATAGTCCGGATAACGTCCATCGATCAATTTGGAAGTAAACTGATAGTGCTTTAAAATCACCTTAAAATGATTTTTACCGACAATAATCTCGATTAAATCATTATCCGTCGATGAAACGATTTTTTGCAGCTCCATCACCGTTTTACGAGGAACAATCAACTGAATCTGGTCAAGATATGTGTTTTCAATATTAAGCTCAGACATCGCCATGCGATGTCCATCAGTGGCAATGGTTTTAAACTGATCACCATTGACCTCCCAGAGCATACCGTTTAAAAAATATCGAACATCATTATTTGCCATGGCAAATTGCACACGTTTCAATGCCGCCATGAAGTCCAGCTGAGGCACCTTAAAACGCGCTTCATCAATATTAACATCCATGATAGGAAAAGCATCCGCATTCAATGTCGATAGCATAAACTTAGCCCGATTGGCCTGAATTTTAACGCGATTATCCTGCTCAAGCGTAATTTCAATCTGAGTATGCTCCGGCAGATTTCTGATAATATCCATGATCTTTCTGGCGGCAAGTGTCACTTTTCCGGGCTGAAAGGCGCGGTCAATTTCTACTTTTGCAATCACTTCAGCCTCAAGATCTGAAGCCTTTAGCGCTAATTTACCGTTTTCAACGACAAAAAGAACCGTGCTTAATATCGGCATGGTATGCTTCTTATCCGCGATGGATACCGCTGTTTGAAGAGGTTTCAATAAATTCTCTCTCAAGACTTTACATTTCATAATTTTAACAACCGTTTTTTAATGGGCTAATTTGCGTTTTAATGTTTGATAATCTTCTTTTAAATCTGAGTTGGTTGCAACCAGTTTTTGAATCGTTCTCACAGCATGCAGCACGGTAGTATGGTCACGACCACCAAAAAAATTACCAATCTCCGGCAAACTGTGATGTGTCAGCTCCTTTGCCAATGACATCGCAACTTGACGAGGTCTGGCCACATCACGCGATTTCTGCTTTGACAGTAAATCTGTGATCTTGATGTTATAATAATCGGCAACCACACGCTGAATATTGTCAACTTTAACGATTTTCTCCTGTATCGAGATGACGTCTTTCAGACATTCATAGACCAACTTCTCATCGATATTCTTCTTATTGAATTGAGCATAGTTTAAAACCCGTCGTAATGCTCCCTCAAGCTCTCTGACATTAGAGCGAATATGCTTTGCCATGAATAAAGCCACATTCTGATCAATAGGTCGTCCAAAAAGCGTCGACTTATGCAGCAGAATAGCACTTCTTGTCTCTAAATCTGGAATATCAATGGTTACTGTCAAACCATATCCAAATCTCGATACCAATCTCTCTTCGAGCTTAGGAATCTCTTTTGGGTATTTATCACAAGATAAGACGACTTGTTTGCCATTTTCTAAAAGCGTGTTAAAGGTATGAAAAAACTCTTCCTGAGAACCAGATTTACCGGCGATAAATTGAATATCATCAACCAAAAGTACATCAACAGAACGATAAAAATTCTGAAACTCATCTCCAGAATGAAGACGAACGGCATCGACATAATCTTTAACGAAGCGCTCTGAGGTAACATATAGCACTTTGGTATTGGCATTGTTGTGTAGCACATAATTACCAATAGCATGCATCAGATGTGTCTTGCCAAGACCGCTTCCACCATAGATAAACAAAGGGTTATAGGCGTGTCCAGGATTGATTGATACCTGCATGGCAGCCGCTCTTGCTACCTCATTTGCCTTACCAACAACAAAGTTATCAAAATTATATTCTTTCTTAAGTGGTGAACCAAAGTCAACATTACGCTGCGACTTCGGCAGATACAGAGCTTCATCAAAGCCATATAATTCATTTGCTAATCCTTTATTGTTCTGCTCGCTTTCTTCTACAGCAACTTCATTATCTAGCGCCTCAAAAACATGTATATTGGCAGGCGCTGAAGGTTTATTAAAAAAATCAAATTGAGGGCCTACCGTTGCCGATTTAGAGGTTTTTTTTGCTGTTATATAGGCCGATTTCATCGTATTTACGGCAAATTCCACCAATAGATATTCATTTTTCTTTACCGATTTTAATTTATCCACAATCATGTTACGGTATTTTGATTTCACCCAATCCAAAAAATACTGGTTTGGTGCATAAATTGTGAATAAATTACCTTGATCGTCAATGCGTAAAGGCAATATCCAGATGCGAAACTCTTGCTCAGATAATTTTTTTTCCAATTCTTCAAGACATCTAGACCACGTATTCATATCGTTATCAAGTCCTTTATTTTCAAAGCTTTGCGTCATTCCACTATCCGACAGATGCCATGCATGTTGTTCATATTTATGAATTATATCAAAGCCTCCTGTTGATGCAATATACAGATTGAAGATCTGTGGATAACTCTGTGAATAACCATGTGAATTTTTTGTTGGTGGTCTTGTGTATAACCTTGTTTACAACCCTGTTGAGATCTCTTTATTTTTTTGTGGATTATTTTAATTTTCAAATAATCTAGTTTTTATCCACACTTAATACCATTATTTTCAACATACTTACACACATAACCATCCACAAAGTAATAATATGCCTTAAAAGAGTTTCTAAAGGTTTATCCACAAAATTTATTCTGCCAATAACAATATCAACAAAAATAAAATATAAATTTATATAATAAGCGCAAAACAAAAATGAATTCTTCACTGTGGATAGAAAATAAATATCTCAGATATTCAAACGCTATCTACATCTACCTATCATTTTTAAATCTGGGTGCCTCGGGCCTCATAATAGATTTTGTATATCCATATACAAAATCGAATCGGCTATCCTCGGCGGCATAAATTTTGCCCGGGACGTCCGCCTCGCCAGCATACCTTCACAAATTCACTGCGTTCATTCCGAGCAGGCAACTGTCTCCGATTCTACTCTACGCCTTGGGTACAAGCTGTTTCACAGACTTCGCTCTGGCGCCTACGGCACGTCGCTTGCTGTTTACAGCGCAAGACTACCCGGGTCTACTCGACCTCGCGTTCCGCTCTCCATGTCTCGCAGCGTAAGCACTTTTAAAGTAATAAATTGCTTTAATTTAATTCTATCTGTAATAAGAATAATCATGAATCACGCTGAATAGTGCTTAAAATTTTAACAGGATTCTATATACTGATTAAAAAGTCTTAAACATAAACTCACGGATTTTTCATATGTTAAAATGGACTAAAAAATAATGTATAACCATATGTAAGGAGATATCTATGTGTCGATGGGTCATGTATAAGGGACCAACTATTTACCTGGATAGATTATTAATAAAACCGAAGCACTCATTATTGCAACAAAGCCGTTTAGCAACAGAGAGTACCTTGACGCTTAATGGAGATGGATTTGGTATCGGTTGGTACCATCCTACGCTTAATAAGACGCCAGGGACATATAAAGACGCACAACCGGCGTGGAATAATGAAAACTTAAAGTCCATTGCCTCTCATGTCAGATCACCACTATTCTTTGCACATATCAGAGCGACAACCGGTACCCCTTCTTCTGAGCTTAATTGTCATCCATTTCGTTATAATGAATGGCTGTTCATGCACAACGGCGCCATCGGTGGTTTTGATAAAATTCGCTATGATCTTGAGCATATGATTGACCGAAAATATTATAATCATAAATTAGGATGCACCGATACCGAGGTGTTGTTTTTGCTGGCATTGTCTTTAGGGCTTGAAAAAAATCCAGCTGAGGCCTTAAAAGCATCGATCGATTGCTGTGAGACGTTGATACTTAAACATCAGATTCAAGACTGTTTCCGCGGAACGATTGCCTTATCGAATGGGTTCTGCAGCTATGTTCTGCGTTACAGCGCCAAGCCAGAAAAATCACCATCATTATACTATGTTTATGGAGAAGACGTTCGCGATATAATAGAGCAGGATGAGCATTCTCTAGATGACTTTTCTCAGGCAATTATTGTCTTATCGGAACCGGTCAGCAGTCATGACAAGTATGTTAAAATTGACAATGGAGAATGCCTGAGAATTGAAGGTGGAAAAGCAACGAAAATGAAACTGTGGGAATAAAGCAAAGATGATACGTTTAGGAATGGTTGGATGGAGAGGAATGGTCGGTTCCGTTTTGGTTAACAGAATGCTGGAAATGAATGACTTTAATCGAGTTAGTCCTGTTTTTTTCAGCACCTCTCAAATCGGACAGAAAGCACCCGATATCGGTATGGATACGCCTGCTCTTCAAGATGCCTATGATTTGGATAAGTTGTATCAGATGGATATTATTATAAGCTGCCAAGGCAGCGAATATACGGCATCTATTCTGCACAAGCTTCGCCAGTTAAATTGGAATGGCTATTGGATTGATGCGGCCTCCTACAAAAGGCTCGATCACGATAGTATTATCGTATTAGATCCCCTCAATAGACGTGTGATTGATCAGGCCTTGAATAAGGGGCTGAAAAATTTCATTGGTGGGAACTGCACGGTTAGTCTGTTGATGTTAGCACTTGATGGTTTGATTAAAAATAACCTTATTGAATGGATTAGTCCGATGACGTATCAGGCTATATCAGGGGCTGGTGCTAAAGCGATGACGACACTTTTAAAGCAAATGAATTTTGTCATGACAAAAGAATTGCTCGATGACGACGTTCTTATGGTTGAGCGAAAAATAACCAAAATGAGTCATGATTTGGATTATCCATCAGATGGAATTAATCATCCTTTAGCTTATAATCTCCTACCTTGGATAGATGAAAAAATCAAGAACGGTCAGACTAAAGAGGAGTTTAAGGCTCAAGCAGAATTTAATAAAATTTTAAATCGTCAAACACACATTCCCATTGATGGACTTTGTACTCGTGTGTCTACGCTACGCTGCCACAGTCAGGCAGTCACGTTGAAATTAAAATCTGATGTTGATTTAAGAGATATTGAATCGATGCTGAAAGGGGCTAATCCCTGGATTCAATTCATTGAAAATGAAAAAACAGAAACCTTGGAAAAACTCACACCAATAAATGTATCAGGGACACTGGATATTGCCGTTGGTCGGGTGAGAAAATCAGCCATAGACAGGAGCATGCTACATCTGTTTACGGTTGGAGACCAACTATTATGGGGAGCGGCCGAACCGCTTCGAAGAATGCTGAATATATTATGTGAAAGTTGATCTGGTTAATGTATCAAACTATTTTAGAAATATGGCACCAATCAAGAAGTTAGCCCTGGAAATGCTCTCAATCAGAAAGACTAAAAATTTAAAAAACTCCAGAAGTAGCTCGCCAATGACCGGAAATGTCCAGATGAGAGTTTATGTTTTTAAAACCCACTTGTTGAAATAGTTCTTTTACAATCGGCCCCTGTTTATAGCCATGCTCAATAACAAGACAGCCATTATCGCTCAGGTGTTGTCGGCTATTGTTGATGATATCAGCGATATCGGCATAACCATCATCTGCTGCAATCAAGGCAGAAACAGGTTCATATTGAGCCACATATCGACAAAGATCAACATCATCTCTGTCAATATAGGGTGGATTAGATACGATAATATCGAAACGACGGTCGGCCAGCTTTTCAAACCAGCTGCTTTCGACAAACTCGACATTAAAACAGCGATGCAGTTTGGCATTTTGACAGGCAATTGTTAAGGCTTCACGGCTGATATCGACAGCACACAGCCGCCAGTTTTTACGCTCATGAGCAAGGCTTATGGCAATCGCTCCACTACCTGTACCTAGATCCAATACCGTTTTAGGATGATCGTCAAATGTATTGAGCAGATATTCCACCAGAGTTTCGGTATCGGCTCTGGGAATCAAAGTATGATGATTGACCTTGAAACTGAGCGACCAGAAATCCTGTCTGCCAATAAGATAGGCGACAGGTTCTCCTTTTAGACGCCTGTTGAGTAAATCGAGAAAATGACGATGCTGATCTTCTGTCAGCCGATGATCCGGCCAAGCATAGAAATGGCTTCGATCAAGCCCGGATACATATTCTAAAAGCAGGATGACATCGAGTTTTGCCGTATCCGAAACATTGATAAGTTGTGATGGAAATTCAGTTAAAATGGTTTTGATGTCCATAAACTTAAAACTAGACGGCTTCTTTGGCAATTTCAGCTAAAAGATCGGCCTGGTATTCCTGAACTAGAGGCTCAATGACGCAAGCCAGACTTCCTTCCATGATTTCCTCGAGTCGATAAAGCGTCAGATTAATGCGATGATCGGTGACTCTGCCTTGAGGATAATTATAGGTGCGAATCCGCTCGGATCGATCGCCACTGCCGACTAAATTTCGTCGCTGATCGGCTTGCGCTTTCTGCTGTTTATCAATTTCGCTTTGCAGGAGTTTGGCTTTGAGCACAGACATGGCTTGAGCCTTATTTTTATGTTGTGAACGCTGATCCTGACATTCAACGACGACACCGGTTGGAATATGGGTTATGCGAATGGCTGAATCGGTTTTGTTAATATGTTGACCTCCGGCTCCTGAGGCTCTGAATGTGTCGATTTTAAGATCACTTGGATTTAGCTCGATTCCCTCTACCTCGCTGACCTCAGGCATGATGGCGACGGTACAGGCGGAAGTGTGAACACGCCCCTGAGACTCGGTCTCCGGAACCCTTTGTACTCGATGGGCTCCTGATTCGAACTTAAGCTGTGAATAGACACCCTCTCCGGATATTTTCGAGATAATCTCTTTATAACCGCCATGCTCACCTTCGCTGGCGCTGATAAGCTCAACACGCCAGCGTTTGGATTCAGCAAAACGACTGTACATTCTAAACAAGTCGCCGGAGAAAATTGCCGCCTCATCACCGCCGGTACCGGCTCGAATTTCCAAAAATATATCCGCCCCATCATTAGGATCTTTTGGCAACATCAAAATTTGCAGCTCAGCGTTTAAGTTTTCAAGCCCCTCTTCGGATTCCTTGATCTCCTCTTCTGCCATCTCTTTTAAATCGGCGTCGCCATCCTTTAGCATTTCTCTGGCCGCCTCTATATCCGACTCGGTTTGCTGATACCGACGATAAACATCAACAACCGGTTCCAGCTGGGCATACTCGACCGATAATGCTTTAAATTTATTCTGATCAGTGATGATATCGGCATCACCAAGAAGAACGCTTATCTCTTCATGACGTTCTAATAAAGACTCTAATTTCAGACGAATGGAGGATTTCATTGCGTTGTATTTCCAGATTTTAAACCAAATATTTCTTCGGCACATCCCAAGACATCATTGCGACCGGTTTGTGCTGCGGCTCTTAAAGACACACTCGGTGTATGCAGCCACTTGTTTTTAATGTTATGCCCGAAGCGTTTTAATACGAGGGCAGGATCTTCCCCGTTTTCTATCTTCTTCAGACTCTTCTCAAGCTCTGATTCAATCAAAGTTTTAGCCTGTTGGCGCATCGCTTTGATCAACTGATCCGATAGCACCGCCTTTTCCTGTTCGATATATTCACTCAGGCCTTTTTCGATGAGTTTTTCAGCATAAATCGCCGCCTTCTGACGTTGAGTTTTACTGTTATGAATGACATGATCAATATCATCGACACAATAAAGTGTATGCCTGTGGTCATCGCTGACCGTCGGAGCGATGACTCGAGGAACGGACAGGTCGATAAAAACGCGATCCTTACGCTCAAAAAACAGCTCGCCGCCGATCAGATAATCCGAGGCATTGACGGCAGCAATGATGATATCAGCACTGTTGATATGTTGTGCCATGGCTTTAAGCTCAAAGGCTTCTCCGGCGTGAGAGTTCGCCAAAATCTGCGCTTTTTCAAGCGTGCGATTGATAATAATAAGACGCTGCGGCTGGCAGGAAGCCAGATGCCTTGTGACCAATGCAGCTGTGACTCCGGCACCAACAATGACGATCGTTTTGTCATCAAAGTCATCAAGACTCTGTCGCGCTAGAGAAACCGCAGAAAAAGCCACCGATACCGGACATTTGCCGATCTCAGTACGATACCGGACCTTTTTAGCCACGGAGAAAACTTTCTGACACAGACGATTGAGCATTCCACCCAGCGTTCTGCACTGCTGCGCCTGATGATAGGCTTCTTTGAGCTGACCTAAAATCTGCGGCTCTCCCAGTACCATCGACTCAAGACCACAGGCCAGATTCATCAAATGTCGTGCAACGTGAGAATCCTGACGAATGACCAGATGATCGAGTAATGATAAATCCAGTCTTTTTATACGCCCCCGCCACCAGTTGATGATTTCATCAACAAGCTCCAGTCGGCGTAGCGCCATGTAAATCTCTGTGCGATTACAGGTAGACAGTATCATGACCTGCTCGATACCATCTATGGCATGAAGCGATCGAAGATACGCCTGCATATTATAGGCATCGAGTGCGACGCTGGTGCGCACATCCATCGGTGATTTTTTATAATCGATGCCAAGAGCTACTAATATCATATCCATCTAACCTGTTCTGGGTGATTTGTGAACAGCAAAGTTTAAAACTATGCTATTCTAGCACAATTTTCAAATAAGATACCACTTGCCAGGCATTTCCACTTTCATTTTTAGCATTACTTTTTTCATGGCTTACAGAAAGCGACGATTTCCATTACCCGACCAGCGGCGAATATGATATATTGAGCACTATTAACGATTTTATCATAAATGACAACATGACGGACGACTTCATTAATGAGGAAGAAAGCAAAGCCAAGGCGTTATGGCGGCGATACGGCACGCCGGCAGTCATCGTTATATGTCTGCTGTTTATTGCAATCGCAGGCTGGCAATATTGGCAGGCACACAAGCAAAAAGGCAGTTTTGAAGCCGCCGAGGCTTACCAGAAACTAGCGATCATTATCAACAATGTCAACGATGATCCCAATGCGATTATCAGTCAATCACAACAACTGGAAAGTGCCTACCCTGACACCATATACGCAGATTTGGCTGCTATGGAGAAGGCTAAACAACAGGTTATTCTCAAACAATATGATGCCGCTATTCTCAGTTTGAAAAAGGTTGTCGATTCCTCTGCCAATATTAATCTGCAAGCCATCGCCAAGCTTAGAATGGCTCGCATCTATATACAACAAAAGAAATATGATGTGGCCAAACAGTTGTTAGCGTCTTTAAAACCTCAAGGCTATGCTGTCAGCAAAAATATGTTTCTGGGTGATATCGCTCTGCTACAAAAAGACAATGATCTGGCAAAAAAATACTGGCAACAGGCTTTGACTGCCGCAAATTCCCCCGATTTCAAAGATATCAGAGGCATCATTGAAATGAAGATCGATAATTTAAATGCGCTTAAGTCCATGAATAAGTCAGCGGCAAATATAACACTACCTGTTGGCGTTGAGGGTCCTCTTTCAAACAAAAATAAAACCAATAAATAATCACGGTTATCAATGCTCGATCATATATTACCATCGCTTTTGTCCGCTCTGAATTCTGCAGGCAAAGCGACTTCTTATCAGAAAGAGGAAGTGATCGTTTGAGCATGCCGGACTGTTTGGAATGTATTCAAGCAAAGACAATAACCTTAAACAAATTTGGTATTTAAAGCATGAAAAAAAACAAAAAAATCATCTTGGGTTTATGCACCATCATGGGGTTGGCCGGTTTTTTAAGCGGTTGCGGCAACGCGAGTAATGAAATCCCACCCACACCACTTCAGACCTACACACCATTGTTAAAGGCCAAATATCTCTATAGCCGTGATATCGGCAATGGCAATGGCGAACGCTTAGATGTGACGCTGACACCAGCCTACTTCGGTGATAACATTTATACCACAAGCTTTGATGGCTATGTCGGTGCCATTGATGCCAAAGACGGAAAAACACGCTGGTTTTATCATGCCGATGATAATATCAGCGCTCCTGCCGCGGTTGATAACGATATCGTGGTGATAGGAACATTACACGGGCAGCTTGTTGCCATAAACAGCAATAGCGGTCATATGCTCTGGCAGGCAAAGTTACCTGGAAGTTTGTTTTCAAAACCCCTCATCAATAATGGAATCATCTATGTTCAGACTCATGATGGCAGCCTGTCTGCCTATAATGAGAAAGATGGCACAGAATTATGGAGCAACGCCATCACTATTCCTGATTTGATGTTGACAGGAAATAGCTCACCGGTTATCTATAAAAATCTTGTCATCGTTGGCACCTCATCAGGAGAGCTATGGGGATTTAAGGCAGACGATGGCACCAGGCAATGGGATACACCGGTTGCCATTTCATCCAGCAGTTCTCCGGCTGGTCGCATGGTCGATATCGTCAGCACACCGCTTGTCGATAATGATACGCTTTATGTGGCGACCTTCCAAGGCAATATTGCCAGCTTTAATACCGATACCGGGCAGCTAAACTGGCAGAAAAAAGCCTCTGTCTTCAATAATTTTGCTATCGGAGAAGGTCTGTTTTTTGTCAGCGACAGCGAAGGCAGACTCATCGCCTATGACAAAGAAAATGGCAAAATCAACTGGCAGAGCGATGCGTTGATCGGGCGAAAAACATCGGCACCACTTTATGTCGATAACAAGGTGATCGTTGGTGACTACGACGGGTTTGTTCATATCTTTAATGCCAAAACAGGACAGTATCTTGACCGTATCGATATCGGTGGAGATGGCATCAAAGCACAACCTGTTTATGTTGCCGGCAAAGTATTTGTACAGACCAATGGTGGTTCACTGGCGGCTATCCAGTTGTAGAGAGAAATCATATGAATGGCAGAGCAATAAAAGCCTGTGGCATACCTTCATTGTTTATTCTGGTGCTGATGATTTCAGTTGGTCCTTTCGGCGATACCATTTACGCTCCTTCGCTGCCCAGCATTCAGCAGGCTTTTAACACGCAGTATCACTACGTTCAGTTGACGATTACCTTTTATCTTTTAGGGTATTCCATCAGTCAGCTTCTCTATGGTCCTTTTTCTGATCGCTATGGCAGAAAACCCATCATGGTTATCGGCGCCATTATTTTTCTTATCGGCTCGGGAATCTGCCTGTTTTCACAGAATATTCTGATGTTGATAGCCGGGCGTTTCGTTCAGGGGTTTGGCGCCTGTGCCGGTGCGGTTATATCGAGTGCGGCCGTCAGAGATGCCTTCCCCAGTAATATGCAGGGTAGAATGTTTGCCAAGATGAATATCGCTTTTGCTATCGCTCCCGGTCTCGGCGCTATCACTGGCACTTTTATCAGCTGGCAGATCAATTTTATCGTGCTGTTTATACTGGCCATTATGCTCACGATTTGTGTCCTGTTTATGCTGCCTGAAA
Source organism: Francisellaceae bacterium (assembly GCA_049416425.1). Taxonomy (GTDB): domain Bacteria; phylum Pseudomonadota; class Gammaproteobacteria; order Francisellales; family Francisellaceae; genus JBMSHD01. The sequence goes on from JBMSHD010000021.1 coordinate 12,308, forward strand.
CCTTGAAACAAAAAAACAAAGGCGCCACACGTCCAATCAGATTGATCAAAAATTATATGAAGCTGTTTATCACCAAAGGCTATCTGGTCTATTTACTCCTTCTGGGTTTAAACATGGGCATGATATACAGCTGTTTAGTCGAAGCACCGGCATTGGTGATCAATCTTATGCAGCTGTCAAAACCGTGGTTTATCGTTATCGCCGCCGGTATTGTGCTGGCCTTTATGTGCGGCTCGATATTGTGCAACTGGCTGTGTCATCATTTAAGGCATCATTATATTATTCTTATTGGTTTTATCGTCAGTCTCGCGGGAGGGATGATCATGCTGATCTTCTCATCACTAGGTATCATCAGGCTCACGACCCTGCTTTTGCCTATCATCGTTATTTTTATTGGCATTTCATTCGTGGTTCCATTGGCCACCGCCAAAGCACTTAAACCCTTTGATACCATTGCCGGTTCTGCCTCGGCGATGATGGGTTTTTTCCAGATGGGAATGGCCTCACTGATTACCGCTCTGGTCACTGTGCTTCATATCGGTTACACCTATACCATGCCTGTTACCTTTGTGGTTTTGTCTCTTACAGGCATTATTATATTCAGTCTCTATCTATTGTCCGGTCTGTTTATTAAAAAACGTTGAGTTATGGTCTTATGATTTTCCCGCTTTTAAGCTCAATAATGCGAGAGGGTTGTTGCGACTTAAAATCAGGATAGGGGAAAATAAAATCGATATCATTGCCAAAATATTTTTCGACTTGAGAAGCACAGGTTGCCGCTGGAGCGCCAGAAATATTAGCACTGGTTGAGATAATGGCCTGTTTCAACCCTCTTGTGATTTCAGAAAGCAAAGGATGGCGGGTCAGGCGGACGGCAACCGTATCATACGCTCCTGTCAACCACGACAGTCCTTTTTTTGCTGGCACCACCCAGGTTATTGCTCTGACATTATCCTGCCGCAAAATCTCAAGCTCTGTTGTTGTCATCACATCTCCGTCGATATAAGGCATTAGTAAGGAAATATCACTGGCAACGATAATAAATCCCTTGTCTCTGGCTCTTGATTTGAGTTTAAGCAATCGATTTACCGCTTCCGGGTTTACGCAACAACTCAGACCATAAACCGACTCGGTTGGTAAAGCGATTATTTTGTTGTCTTGCAATAAATTTATTGTTTTTTCAATATTGTCTTTGGGGCAAGTCATAAAAGTTGCATGTTTAGATATGATGGAGTAACATTGGGCTCATTATATCATGAGTTTTAGCAAACATGCACAAACGATCCCTTAGTAATGATTTGGCATGTAGCCATTGTCAGGTTCACGATTTATGTTTTCCGGTTGAATTAAGCGCTGAAGAGGGGAAGCTGTTAAGCAATATCGTCTCTCCAGCCCAAACGGTAAAAAAAGGGCAGGCACTGTTCCATGCTGGTGATCCATTTACGGCAATTTATTCTGTAAGAGCCGGCACCATAAAATGCATTAATAGACAACAGTTACTGTTGGCATTTTATTATCCCAGCGATCTTTTAGGATTTGATGGCATCGCCGATGGTAAATACCAAACCCATGCTATTGCCACGGAAGATACCACGATATGTAAAATCAATTACCACAAGCTTCTGGGCATGATGGGTAAGATTCCAAAATTATCTGACTTTATGCTGAGAATGGTCTCCAGACAGCTCAATGACCTGCTTATTGATATCAAACATCATAAAAACACTGAACAGCGTTTCTGTGCCTTTTTATATCAAATCTCACAAAATTTCCAGCGGCGAGGATTCTCTGCCAAGGAATTTACATTGCCAATGCCGCGCCAGGACATTGCCAACTATCTCGATCTGGCTTTAGAGACGGTCAGCCGCACCATTCATACGCTGAAAGAGCAGAATATCATCGATATCAACAACAAGCGTGTCAAAATTTTGGATTATATCAAGTTAAAAGCCTTGGCTGAATAAGGGAGAGTTCGATTTCTATATCTATTCCGGTCTCATATGCGGAAACAGGATAACATCACGAATTGAGGGACTATCGGTGAAAAACATCACCAGCCTATCGATACCGATGCCTTCGCCGGCGGTCGGTGGCAGACCATATTCAAGCGCACGTACATAATCGGCATCATAATACATCGCCTCTTCATCTCCGGCATCTTTAGCAACGACCTGTTCTTTGAAGCGGTTGGCCTGATCTTCGGCATCATTTAGTTCGGAGAAACCATTGGCGATTTCACGTCCACCAATAAAGAACTCGAAGCGATCGGTGATAAAGGGATTGTTATCGTTTCGACGAGCCAGCGGTGAGACTTCAGCTGGATAAGCGGTAATAAATGTTGGCTGAATCAGACGATGCTCAACTGTCTCTTCGAAGATGATGGTCTGGATTTTACCCAGACCAAAATGCGGTTCGATCTTCTGTCCCAGCTTTTCTGCAATCTCTCCGGCTTTGGCTAAATCGTTTAAATCATCGGCCTTGATCTCGGGATTATATTTCAGTATGGAATCAAACATCGACAGTCGTGTGAACGCAGAAGACAGATCATAGTCAAGACCTTGATAATTAATCGCTGTTGATCCAAGCAACTCTTTTGCCATGCCACGCAGAAGATCTTCCGTCAGATTCATAAGATCGATATAATCGGCATAGGCCTGATAGAATTCCAGCATGGTAAACTCTGGATTATGGCGCGTTGATAGACCTTCATTTCTGAAATTACGGTTAATCTCATAAACCCGCTCAAAACCACCGACTACCAATCTTTTGAGATAAAGTTCGGGGGCGATGCGTAAAAACAGTGGCATATCCAGGGCATTGTGATGGGTCGCGAATGGTTTTGCCGCCGCTCCACCTGGAATGGCGTGCATCATTGGTGTTTCAACTTCCATGAAACGATGATCATCGAAATAACGACGAATAAATTTAATGATTTTGGAGCGCATCGTAAACACATGGCGACTGTCTTCATTCATCATCAAATCAACATAGCGCTGACGATAACGCGTTTCCTGATCAGAAAGGCCATGAAATTTATCCGGAAGAGGCCTTATGGCCTTTGTCAACAGTTTGATATTACTGGCATGAAGCGATAATTCACCGGTGTTGGTTTTAAAAACCGTGCCCTCAATACCGACAATATCGCCTAGATCCCAGTTTTCTTTGAAGTTATCATATTGCCCTTCGGCTAAATCATTTTTCCTCAGATAGACCTGAATACGACCAGACATATCCTGAAGCGTGATAAAACTGGCTTTACCCATGATGCGTCTTAGCATGATACGACCGGCAACAGCATAGCATTTTTTATCTTCGATGGCTTCAAGTTCGGCCTTTTCAGTCGCATCATATTGATGATGAAGGCAGGCGGCGACGATATCACGCTTGAAATCATTGGCATAGCCGATGCCGTTATTCGTTGTTGCAATGGTTTTCAGTTTTTGTTTGCGGATGGCAATCTGGCTGTTTTCATCCATCTGTTGATCGCCTGAGGCGCTAATATTCTGTTCTGTCATAATTCTATTCCAAATTTTTTTATAGTCCCATTTTTAAACTGGCTTCAATAAAGCGATCCAGATCGCCGTCTAATACGGCTGTAGTGTTGGTGTTCTCAACGGCGGTTCTCAGATCCTTGATGCGTGCCTGATCCAGAACATACGAGCGAATCTGACTGCCCCAGCCAATATCGGATTTTGATTCTTCAAGCTGCTGTTTTTCGGCGTTTCGCTTCTGCATCTCCAGCTCATAGAGTTTTGATTTCAACTGCTTCATCGCCTGATCTTTATTTTTATGCTGAGATCGATCATTCTGGCATTGAACAACGATGCCGGTAGGCTCATGCGTGATTCTGACGGCAGAATCGGTACGATTGACATGCTGGCCTCCCGCACCAGATGCTCGATAGGTATCAATTCTAAGATCAGCTGGATTGATGTCGATTTCAATATTGTCATCAACCTCTGGTGAAACAAATACCGACGCAAAAGAAGTGTGGCGACGATTTCCTGAGTCGAACGGTGATTTTCTGACCAATCGATGAACGCCGGTTTCGGTTCTCAGCCAACCGTAAGCATAATCGCCTTCAAAGCGAATGGTTGCCGATTTAATGCCGGCAACTTCTCCATCGGAGACCTCGATTAACTCGGTTTTAAAGCCATGAGCCTCACCCCATCTCAAATACATGCGCAACAACATATTTGCCCAGTCTTGCGCCTCAGTGCCTCCAGATCCGGCCTGAATATCCAAAAAGGCATTACTGGCATCCATCTCATGGCTGAACATACGCATAAATTCCAATCGGTTCAACGCTTCATCGAGTTTTTCAATCTCAAGCAAAACCTCATCAAAAATGGATTCATCCTTTTCATCTTCGGCTAGCTCAATGAGTGCTTTTGCATCCTCAATACCACGATGAAGGGTTTTAATGGTGTCAACGGTGTTCGACAGCGATGTTTTTTCTTTGCCAAGATTCTGAGCATATTCTGGTTGATTCCATATGGCTGGGTCTTCCAGCTCTTTGAGAACCTCTATCAATCGCTCTTCTTTGTGATCAAAGTCAAAGATACCCCCTAAGGATATCTAAGCGATTCATCATTTCATTAAGCTGTGACTTGGTGGCGGCTGTTTCAATCATTCTTCTATCAAAAATACGTTAATTACTGGGGCAATATTTTAGCATACTGGCGTTGATGCCGATAGAAAAACCAGGGTGATTTGCGGAATTACCAGCTGTTTTGCTGCATGAGAGTCTAATATTTTGCTGAACCATGTCTCCATATAAGCACGATATTTCGTATAATTTAGAAATACTTGAACAATCCTCTCGAAGCGAAAGCAGGAAAAGGAGTTCGGCAAAGTATAGAAAAAAGTGTCTTGAGTAGTATATAATGACAAATACAGCTTAAAAACTATTCATGCCATGCGCAAAGAATTTTTAAAACCACAATACTGGGGTATCTGGCTTGGTGTTTTTGCCATGCGTCTTTTCGTGCTTCTTCCTTATAAATTTCAGATGCATTGTGGCATCAAACTGGCAAGGATTTGCTATCCTTTTTTAAAACGCCGTAAACATATTGCCATCACCAATTTGAAAATTGCGTTTCCTGAAAAATCGCCCGCGGAGATTGAACAGTTGTGCAAAAAATGTTTCGACTCCATTGGGGCTTCTGCTATGGAGACGATAATCGCCTGGTTCATGTCTGAACGACGTTTTCAGGAAATTAAATTTCAATGGCATGGCAGAAACCATTTTGAACAGGCTCATAATGACAAAGAAAGCGGCACCCTCATGCTTGGCTTTCATTTTACCTGCATGGAGGTCATCGGTCGATATATTGGCATGAACTATAAGCCTTTTAATCTTGTCTACCAAAAACATAAAAATCCGCTATTTGAAAAAGTAATGACCGACTCTAGATCTAAAAATGTTAGCAGATGCCTGCAGCGCAAAAATGTCATCTCTATCGTCAAAGCTTTGAAAAACAAAGAAACCGTCTGGTATGCACCCGATCAGGATTTCGGTCGTGAACGCAGTATATTTGTTCCTTTTTTTGGCAAAGATTGCGCGACCCTTGTTGCCACCAGCTGGCTTGCAGATAAAACAGGCGCCAGAGTCATTCCTTGTTTTTATACTCGAAAAGCCGATCTAAGCGGTTATGACATTCATATTCTTCCAGCCTTAAACAACTTCCCATCAGGGGATGACTATGCCGATGCCTTGCGATGCAATAACGTCCTCGAGATGATGATTCGACAATATCCCGATCAATATTTATGGCAGCATCGACGTTTTAAAACCAGACCAAAGGATGAAGATCCACTCTATTGATAGATAATAATGCCACATACTATTTGTTGTATAACGGTAATGAAAATTTCCTGACTGATTTCTGGTTTTTGGATCAGCCTCTGCAGCGTTGAATGAAGTCACCAATGCAATCGATTTGCTTGATATAAAACCTTAGCTATACCGAAACTCAGTTGTAACAAAATATAAGGATCACAATGTATAAAGTCTATCTACTGGAACACTCAAGAGGTTATCGTATTGCCTGGGCTCTCTCTTTATTAAATCTCGATTATGAGGTTGAAAAAATAAAAAGAATAACCGACTTTCAAGCACCAGAGCCTCTAAAAAATTCATCCTTGTAGATAGTACGTTGTCGTCATGAGATTTAGCAGAGAAACCGTCGTTGATGGCATTTATGGCTTTAGCTTTATGGCGATAAACGGTTTTGTGCAAGGGAAATCATCAATAAATCACGCTAAATCCAACGCTGCGAGACATGGAGAGCGGAACGCGAGGTCGAGTAGACCCGGGTAGCCTTCCGCTGTAAACAGCAAGCGACGTGCCGTAGGCGCCAGAGCGAAGTCTGTGAAACAGCTTGTACCCAAGGCGTAGAGTAGAATCGGAGACAGTTGCCTGCTCGGAATGAACGCAGTGAATTTGTGAAGGTATGCTGGCGAGGCGGACGTCCCGGGCAAAATTTATGCCGCCGAGGATAGCCGATTCGATTTTGTATATGGATATACAAAATCTATTATGAGGCCCGAGGCACCCAGTGATTTTTTTATCTCATAAATGGTAGATTTTTTTGTTCACACGGCCTAATTCCTTGGAGTATTAGAGGCAGATGATTTGGCCTTTAAAACACAACACCGGCAACAAGCGCCGATAAGAAGCTGACCAATGAGGCATTATAAACCAGTTTAAGGCCGTATCGGGCAACCATTTTTCCTTTGCTTTCATTGACGGCAGCAACAGCACCGATGATGACACCGATGGAGCTAAAATTCGCAAATGAAACCAGAAACACGGAAATCATGGCCACAACTTTTGGAGACAGTGTATTAATTTGTGCCTGCAAAGAAGTCATCGCTACCATTTCATTGGTGACAAGCTTTGTTGCCATAATACTTCCGGCTTGCAGGGCTTCATGGCTGGGTATTCCCATAAGCCAGGCTATGGGGAAAAACACATAACCAAGAAGCGTTTGAAAATCAATGCCGATAAGGGTGTTAAATATTTGATTGACCATGGCGATCAGGGCAATAAAACCAACCATCATGGCGCCGACGATGATGGCGATCTTGAAACCGGCCATGATGTATTCGCCCAACATCTCAAAGAAAGTCTCATGATGCTCTGTTTTTGCTTCCATTTCCTCAAAATTTTCTTCTTTGGAGGCATCATAAGGGTTGACGATATGAAGAATAACAAAGGTGCTCAACATATTAAGAATCAGTGCGGCAACCACATATTTGGCTGGAATAAGCTGCATATAGGCGCCGACGATGGATAGCGATACCGTCGACATCGCTGTTGCGGCCATGGTGTACATTCTGTTTTCAGAGACGCGCCCAAGAATGTTTTTATAGGCGATAAAATTCTCTGACTGCCCTAGAATCAATGAACTGACCGCATTGAAGGATTCAAGCTTACCCATGCCGTTTATTTTCGAGAGGATGAAACCGACGAAACGGATAACAAGCGGCAACAGCTTTATATACTGCAGAATGCCAATCAAGGCTGAGATAAAAATAATAGGCACCAGCACCGATAGAAAGAAGGAGAACTCGCCTTTGTTTTGCAGTCCACCGAAGGTGAAATCGACACCAATGGCGGCATAGGACAGCAGTTTTTGAAACAAGGCGGCAAATCCACCGACGATTTCAATGCCGATAGTCGAGTTTAGCATGAAATAGCCGACGATAATCTCAATAACAACCAATTGAATGACATAACGGTAGCGGATTTCAGTTCTTTTTTTACTGATAAGAAGCGCCATAAAAAGAACAAAAATGATGCCCAGCACAAAATGAAATATGGTATTTAACATGCTATTCCCAATATATTTACAGAAACAGAAATGGCAAAATCTGTATCTTATTTTCAAAATGGGCTTATGATGCCAAATATTTGATCAAGATGGAAGAAAAGAATAGAAAAAAATTAATCTGAGGCAAATTTTATTATTTTGCCTGGTCGATGACTTGTTGCAGTTCACCTGATTCTTTCATCTCGGTGATGATATCACAGCCACCGATAAGCTCGCCGTTGACATAGAGTTGCGGAAAAGTGGGCCAGTTGGCAATCTTAGGCAGTGTCGCGCGAATTTCAGGGTGCTCAAGGATATTGACAAAGGCGAAAGGTTTGCCACAGGCACGAATAGCGGCCACGGCATGCGCCGAGAAACCGCATTGTGGCATGTTTGGTGTGCCTTTCATATAAAGCAGAATGCTGTTTTCTGCAATTTGTTTATCAATCTCGGCCGTCACGGCTGCTTCATCAAAACTCATCGTTTAATCCTCTGTTTAAATTACGGTCTTTTTTGTGAGGAAAAGAATAAATTCCTGCCTCACGCCACTTGATAAACTGTACCAAATTGGTAGTATATGGTTCTATATCATACCATTTAACAACTTTTGGTCAACATAAAAGGAGTCACAATATGTTTGAACTACCGGCTTTGCCTTATGCAAAAAGCGCTTTGGAACCCTATATCTCTGCTGAGACGCTGGAATATCATTATGGCAAACATCATCAGGCCTATGTCACAAATTTAAACAATCTGATACCAGGAAGTGGATTTGAAGGTAAATCGCTGGAAGAAATCATCAAAACCTCTACAGGAGGCATCTTCAACAATGCGGCACAAATCTGGAATCATACATTCTACTGGCATTGTCTGTCCCCAAATGGCGGCAGACCAGAAGGAGAATTACTGGCAGCGATTGAGAAATCATTCGGCAGTTTTGAGGCGTTTAAACAGGCGTTTTCAAAAACGGCCGTGACGACCTTTGGTTCTGGCTGGGCCTGGCTGGTTAAGGCCAGATCTGGTGAGCTTAAGCTTGTCAGCACCAGCAATGCGCAAACGCCTCTGACAGATAGTGACGTTGTTCCGCTTTTGACTTGTGATGTTTGGGAGCATGCCTATTATATCGACTACAGAAATGCCCGTCCGAAATATGTCGAAGAGTTTTGGAACATCGTGAACTGGAAGTTTGTCAGCGAGCAGTTCGATAAAATCTAGATAGTAGCCGCGATATAGCCGCCCCGTTTATCTCCTTTGTAATATAGAGGAGATTTATTGAATACGAGCACACAGATAGAACGATATATCAAACGAAATATGTTCTCTATTCAAGCCTCGTTTTCCTGGCAGGAAATGCAACTGGAGAGCAACAGTGATGTGCTGCACAAATAATGCAGCCTCTTCTCGTCGCCGTTTAGATCAGATGTAGACTTTTGGCATAAAATCTCATGTCTACACTGCTACTAATATGGTAGCAGCCTGATGCCAATGGAAATTAATATAATACCTCCTGCGAATTCAGCCCGTTTTCCGAGCCACCATCCCAGTCCTCTGGCTCCGATTAAAACACCAATAGAACTAAAGAAAAAGGTAGTCAACCCAATGATAAAACAGGAATAGAATGGGTTGATCGGCATTAGATTTAGTGTGAACCCCGCAGCCATTGCATCAATGCTTGTCGCTATTGCCAATACAATCATTAGCTGGTGACTTATCGACTTATTATCAGCAGGAATATGTGCTTGAAATGATTCATATATCATCTTAATGCCAATACCCAATAAGAGAAAAAAGGCTATCCATGGGGTATAGGTTTTGAGGTAAAACAAAGCACCATAGCCAATATAAAAGCCTAAAATTGGCATTAATGCTTGAAATAAACCAAAATAACAACCTGCCATTATGGCGCATGAAATTAAATGACTACGATTTTTAGAACCCAACCCAATCGACACCGCAAAAGCGTCCATACTTAAAGCTATCGCTAGCACTACTACATCAAACATTCTCGGTATCTTCTGACCTATCCTGCGTGTTTGGGATATTCTTGGTTTGTGATTCTTCATTTTATCTTCAAACTGAGCTGATGTCATGTCGTTTATCGTTGAATGTTTTCTCCAACCAGTTTTGTAGTGTAGGACGATAAAGCCAGGATTTATGGCTATTTGTCTACGATTCACATCGCTCTCAAGCGCTAATTTTATGACTTTAACGGGATGTTTGCAATAGGTTATTATTGTACTCCCAGGGCTGTCTTATTAAAATTTAGCATTTATTACTTTCTCGAGCGTTTTGTC
>JBMSHD010000022.1:0-22360 GCA_049416425.1 Francisellaceae bacterium
ATTTAACATCCAATCTGTATATTTATTGCGCTGAATTTTAATAAGACAGCCCTGAGGTGAGCATCTAAAATATAAGATTTTTTGAATTAAATGTCAAATATTTTTATGACATCAAAAGATAATGGGAAGTTATAATGGTTAGCAAAACAAACGAGCAAGCATTAGAGTCAGCAATAGAAAAAGCTTTAACTGGCATAAGTTCCGAAGAGCTAAAACAAGGTTTATCTGCTACTGAAATTGGAGCAGGATATCAAATAGGTTATCCTAGTGATTTTAATAAACAGTATGCTTTAGATACTAAGTTTTTTTGGCAATTTCTAGAGATAACTCAAGAGCAAGAGTTAAACAAAATCAAAAAAAATAACCCTAATGACTGGCAACGCAAAATCTATGAAAGATTTGATAGACTTATCAAAAAACATGGCATTTTGCATTTACTCAAAAAAGGTCTAAGTGTTGATGATGCTCATTTTAATCTAATGTACCCAGCACCTTTAGCTAGTAGTAGTGATAAGGTCAAACAAGATTTTAAAGCTAATATTTTTAGTTGTACTCGCCAACTTTGCTACTCTCAAGCTAACCCACTTCAAGAAGTAGACATAGTTTTATTTATAAATGGTATTGCTCTTATTACACTAGAGCTTAAAAATCATTGGACAGGTCAAACAGCTAGATATCACGGTCAGAAACAGTATCGCGAAGATAGAGATATTACTCAGCCATTATTTAATTTCGCTCGTTGTCTAGTCCATATGGCAGTAGATACAGAAGAAGTCTATATGACTACCAAATTAGCTGGTAAATCTACTTACTTTTTACCATTTAATAAAGGCAATAATAATGGGCAAGGTAATCCGCCAAATCCACAAGGGCATAAGACAGCATATTTATGGCAAGATGTTTTTACAAAACAGAGTATTGCTAATATTATCCAACATTTTGTTCACTTAGATGGCTCAGCTACTGATTCTTTGAACAAAAGAACGCTATTTTTTCCAAGATATCATCAGTTAGATGTTGTTAGAAAGCTTATAAACCATGCTTCAACTAACGGCACTGGACAAACATACCTTATCCAACATTCAGCAGGTTCTGGTAAATCAAACTCTATCACATGGTCGGCATATCAGCTGATTGAGACTTATCCAAGCTCTATGAATATAACAGGAGCTAAAGCACTAGATAAACCTTTGTTTGATTCTGTAATTGTTGTTACAGATCGTAGACTATTAGATAAACAGCTCCGTGATAATATCAAAAGTTTCTCAGAAGTGAAAAATATTGTAGCACCAGCATTTAAGTCTTCAGAGTTAAAACAGGCTCTAGAATCTGGTAAAAAAATTATTATCACTACTATCCAGAAATTTCCATTTATTATTGATGGTATAGCAGATCTTAGCGATAAAAATTTTGCTGTAATTATAGATGAGGCTCATAGTTCTCAATCAGGCTCAGCACATGATAATATGAACAGAGTCATGGGGCAAGCAGATATAGATGAAGTAGAAGACGCTCAAGATAAAATACTTCAAGCTATGAAATCGCGTAAAATGCGTGGTAATGCTTCATATTTTGCTTTCACAGCAACGCCAAAAAATGCCACCTTAGAAAAATTTGGACAAGCCCAACCAGATGGTACATTTAAACCTTTTCATCTATATTCTATGAAACAAGCTATAGAAGAAGGTTTTATCCTAGATGTATTAGCAAACTATACAACTTACAAAAGCTATTATGAAATTCAAAAATCTATAACTGATAATCCACTTTTTGATACAAAAAAAGCTCAAAAGAAACTAAGAGCTTATGTCGAAAGAGAGCAACAGACTGTAAATACAAAAGCTGAAATAATGCTAGAGCATTTTATAGAGCAAGTAGTTAATACTAAAAAGCTTAAAAATAAAGCCAAAGCTATGGTTGTTACTCAGAGCATTGAGTCCGCGATTCGCTATTATAAAGCATTACAAAAGCTTATAGATGATAGAGGAAATCCATTTAAGATTGTCATAGCTTTTTCAGGTAAAAAATTAGTTGATGGTATCGAGTACATAGAAGCAGAGCTAAACGGTTTTGCTGATAGCAAAACTAAAGAAATGTTTGATAACGATGAGTATAGAATGCTAGTTGTAGCTAATAAGTATCTTACAGGCTTTGATCAACCCAAGTTATCAGCGATGTATGTTGATAAAAAATTAGCAGGTGTACTCTGCGTTCAAGCTCTATCAAGACTCAATAGAAGTGCTCCTAAATTAGCTAAAAAAACTGAAGATTTATTTGTATTAGACTTTTTCAACAATGCTGATGATATTAAGTCTGCTTTTGATCCATTTTACACAGCGACTTCTTTATCAGATGCAACAAATGTAAATGTCTTACATGATTTAAAAGATTCATTGGATGATACTGGTGTTTATGAATGGTTTGAGGTAGATGATTTTGTTACTAGATATTTTTCAGGTGAAGATGCTCAGTCATTAAGCACTGTTATTGATAAAGTCACAGATCGTTTTGATAATGAGCTAGAGCTGGAACATCAACAAAAGGCTGACTTTAAGATAAAAGCAAAGCAATTTGTCAAAATATATGGGCAAATGGCTTCGGTAATGCCTTATGAGATAGTTGCTTGGGAAAAATTATTTTGGTTTTTAAAATTCTTGATACCTAAATTAAAAGTAAAAGACCCAGAGGTTGATAAATTAAATGAGCTATTAGAATCAGTTGATTTAGGCTCTTATGGACTTCAGAGGGTAAGGTTAAATCAGTCTATAGCACTAGATGATTCAGATACAGAGCTAAACCCACAAAATCCAAATCCAAGAGGAGCTCATGATTCAGAGACAGCGCTAGATCCCCTAGACCAGATTATAAATAATTTTAATGAACGATGGTTTCAAGGTTGGAGTGCTACACCAGAAGAACAAAGAGTTAAATTTGTAAATATTGCTGAAAGCATAAAAAATCATCCAGACTTTGAAGCAAAGTATAAGAATAATGCGGATCCACATAATCGTAATCTGGCATTTGAGAAAATGGTGAAAGAGGTCATGCTCGCTCGCCGTAAGGATGAGATGGAACTATATAAACTGTTTGCCAGAGATGATGCGTTTAAGGCATCATGGATGCAAAATATACAGAAAATGATTGCCGGGCAGCAGGAAAGAGGATCTGAAAAATGGTAACCAAACAATTATAAAAAAGAGGTAAAAATGAAATTTTTATTAAAGCACATGGGGGCGATATGCCTGTTCTTCTTGATTGCCGCGGTGATCTTGTACGTATTTTTCTTTCATCTTAAGCTCGGTGAGCCGTTGACAAGCTTGCAGTTGACTTTAAACATCATCACCTTATGTTGTGTCTGGGGCTTTGTTATCACACTGGTGACCTGGGTTGCCGTGAGAAGCCCTCGGCGTAAATCATAGCCAGTCCATCTGTCAGAATTGAAAATGCGCGATCCAGTTCATCATCGGTGATAACAAGCGGCATCAATGTCCGTAAAACCTGCTTATGGCTGCCGGCAGATAACAGAAGAAGACCATGCTTAAGGCAGTAGGCAAGCAATTTTTTTAGTATTTCAGGATTAGGTTCACCATGTTTGCTGATGAATTCGATACCGATCATGGCGCCAAGACCGCGAATATCGCCGATACAATCATGTTGCTGTTTTTGCTTATGAAAGAAGTTTTTGACACGCTTGCCGATATGCTCGGCTTTCAGGCACAAATTTTCTTTCTCGATAATCTCAAGACTGGCAAGTGCGGCGGCGCAGGCGATAGGATTTCCCGAATTGGTACCTCCAAGGCTGAAAGCCGGCATATTATCGGCAAGGGTTTTCCTGACCGTCAAGGCCGATAGCGGCATGCCTGAAGATAAAGATTTGCCCATGGTTAAAATATCGGCTTCAATATCAAAATGCTCAGTCGCAAACAGTTTGCCGGTGCGGGCAAAGCCGCTTTGAATCTCATCGATAATGAGGATGATGCCATGTTTATCACACAGCTGGCGCAAGCATTTCATTAACATGGGGTCTGCGGGAATAAATCCGCCTTCTCCAAGTTCAGGTTCAAGGATAATGGCGGCGATATCTTCACTGGCAACCTGATAGTTGACAAGATGCTGCCAGGCATCTAGAAAGGCTTTTTCACCCATGCCTTCAGCCGGATAAGGCAGTCGCCAGATATCGGGCATCATTTGACCGAAACCAAACTTATAAGGCTTGACCTTGCTGGTTAGTGACATTCCCATATAGGTGCGGCCATGAAAAGCCTTTTCAAAGCTGATGATACTGGAACGACCTGTATAAAAACGGGCAATTTTGATGGCATTTTCAACGGCCTCGGCTCCGCTGTTGCAAAGCATGGTCTGCTTGGCAAAACTGCCTGGGGTGATCTCGTTTAATTTCTGTGCAAGCGCAAGATAGGGTTCGTGCATCATCACATGAAAGCAAGGCTGAATAAGCCTATTGGCCTGGTCAACTATCGCTTTGACGACCTTAGGGTGATTGTGTCCGACGTTCATGACTCCAATACCACCGGCGAAGTCAATATATTGTTTGCCATCGACATCGATGACAGTGGCGCCTGTGGCGGATTTCACCGTTAGTCTGGTGATATTACCAAGGCCTGAGGGAACGGCGGTCTCACGCTTTCTCCAATAATAGTCGTTATTGTTTTCCATTCTTAACCTCCAGGTTATGACAATTATTTAGGCACTTTTAGCGTTATTATTTAACATCTGTGCTTTCAAAAATTTTATCGGCAGAAGTGGCAACAAATCCTTGATAGAGTTTACCGTTTTTGTCGGTATAACGCTTGGCAAACTCATAATAGCAGGATGGAATTGAATATCTGCCCTGGGTAAATTCAACCTCAATGGTGCCGGATTTGGTGCTTGATTGCTCCAGAAGTTCGGCAGGTGTTCCTTTGATCTCGCCACCGGCGTCATTTAACGGATAGCCATGAAATTTCAGAAAATCATTGATCTCCTGCACTTCATGGAAAGATTTAAGCGCATTGATAAAAACGGTGAAGTGATTGGCGCAGAAACCAAAAACATAAAACCAGGCGGCGTATTCCGATTCCACCAAGAGCCGTTGATAGGTTTGATAATCCGGTTTTGACCAGCTAGCGCCTGAGCTAATGAGCCCAGCAGGATCAGCTAAAAGTGCTCTATCGATCTGATCGATGGCTTTTGTCAATGTATCTTTGACGAAGGGGGAGAATTCATCGACCAGCAGTTTGCTGATAAATACCTTGGGTAGCGTGGGATCTTCATGCTCAAAATGTTTGGCAAACAGTTTTTTCTGCTCAAAGACATAGTCGCCATTGGCAAAATAACCGGCTTCAATAAAGGGCGCTGCCAGCACGTCGATATCGACTCTAAGATCATCAATGGTGCGAAAGGCGACATGATCATTGATGACGGTCTCGCCTTGATCCGTAAAGAGCCGATGAATTTTGCCGACATGAGGGTTGTTGTCGGTGTATTGCTGCCATAGCCTGTTGAAAAGTCTGATTACTGTTTTTGTGTTCATTCTGCTTTCATCCTTCAATGTTTATTTCAGATTAAACGTAATGCCTTGAGCCAGGGGCAGTTCATCAGACCAGTTGATGGTAACGGTTTGACGACGCATATAGGTTTTCCAAGCATCAGACCCTGCTTCACGCCCTCCACCTGTATGTTTTTCACCACCAAAAGCGCCTCCGATTTCAGCGCCAGAGGTGCCGATATTGACATTGGCGATTCCGCAATCGCTGCCGCCATAGGACAGGAACTGCTCCGAATGCTTGATGTTTTGACTAAAGATGGCCGAGGAGAGACCATGATCGACCTGGTTGTTAATGGCGATGGCTTCATCGAGTGTTTTATAGGGCATGACAAACAGAATCGGGCAGAAATTTTCCTGATTAACGACATCCCAGTCGGCTTTGGCTTCAATCAGTGCTGGCTCGACAAAATTACCGGGGCGATCAAGCACATTGCCACCAAAGAGAATGTTTCCACCGAGTGATTTGACGCGCTCAATGGCATGGCAATAGCGTGAGACGGATTCTTGGTCAATTAAAGGCCCCATCAGGTTTTTGGCATCGAGTGGATTACCGATCGTGATCTGTGCATAGGCTTTTTTAAGTCCATCGATGACTCGATCATAGATTTTTTCATGTACGATCAGGCGTCTTAAGCTTGTGCAGCGTTGACCTGCCGTGCCGATGGCTCCGAATACCACGGCGGGTATGGCAAGTTTAAGATCGGCTGATTCATCGATGATCGTGGCATTGTTTCCGCCCAATTCTAAAAGACATTTGCCAAAACGGCTGGCGACCTGTTTCGCTACTTCGCGCCCAATTTCAGTGGATCCTGTGAAAGATAAAAGTGCCACACGGCTGTCATTAACCATGGCTTTCGCCACATCGGTACTGTGTGAGATAATAGTGGTAAACACGCTTGGGAAGTCATGCTCTTTAGAGACTTTATCACAGATCTCTTGAACGGCTAAGGCACATAGCGGAGTCTTGGGGGAAGGTTTCCACAGCACGGTATTGCCACAGATGGCAGCAATAAAGGCATTCCAGGACCATACCGCTACCGGAAAATTAAAGGCGGAGATGACACCAACGACTCCCAAGGGTTGCCACTGTTCCAGCATCCTGTGATCGGGACGCTCTGAATGCATGGATTTGCCATAAAGCATTCTGGCTTGTCCGACGGCAAAATCGGCCATATCGATCATCTCTTGAACTTCACCATCGCCCTCGGCTTTGGATTTTCCCATCTCAAGCGATACAAGACTTCCAAGCTTATCCTTGTTTTTTCTCAGCGCTTCTCCGATTAATCGCACAAATTCTGCGCGCTTTGGAGCCGGAATTTCTCGCCATTTTATAAAGGTATCACTGGCCTCTTTGATCATCTGATAAAGATGTGTCACTCCCATGCTTGGTAGGCGTGCTAAGAGACTATTATCGGCTGGGTTAAAGCTATCGAGATAGTCATCGCTTTTAAATTGGTTGGCATAATGGGTCAGCTTTTCGGCATAATCTATCATAGTGGTCATCGTCTTAATTCCATGGTTTGATTTGTGGTTAGGTTGATATTTTGCTTAGAGCCCCCTCTCTTGCCTCCCCCTTAACACAAGGGGGAGGGGATAAACATTCCCTCTGCTTTAACCAAGTGGGAGGAGGCAAAAATTCCCTGCCCTCGGGGTAAGGTGAGGTTAGGTGGGGTGCTTTACTTATTTTCAATCCCGTTTTGTAGAGGAAAATAAAGAATAATACGGGGTAACAGTAAAGCCACTCTAAATCACAAGTATGTCTTCTTCAAACTCCTTCGTTGCTACGGTCTTTGGGCTTTGGTCATTCCTATGCATGGAATTTTTATAATAATGCCCAAACTCATTGTTGATCATGGTGTCAAGATCTATCATTTCCTGTTTGACAAATCCGGGTTTGAAATGATCTTGAGAAAGAGCAAGATCAACCGTGACACAAAGTCCTGAAGCCGTTGTCAGCTGCAACGCCGTCCACTGATGAGCAAAATGACGTTCCGCATAAAATTTATGAGCAAAATGTCGCTCGCAATACTCACCCTTGATATAGCCTTCAGCCGATACATAGACGATGACAACATCATCATCAACACGAGGAAGAGCTCCTTCAAGGATCTCACATAAAAGCTCAGGGTTATCCTTTAGTTTTAGATCTTCGATTAGAAAATGAAGCCGATCACGATGTCCTGGGTAGCGAATGGTTTTATAGCTCATCGATTTGACTTTGCCTTCATAACTCTCTTTTAGTGAGCCGATGCCGCCTGAGGTATTGAAAGCCTCGTATTGATTACCATTTAAGGTGATAGTCTCCAGATCCGCCAGCGGTTTTACCGTTGTGATTTCGTGGTTTTCTATGCTGATGCAGGGTTTTACATATTCATTGACCAATCCTTCAGTTGACCAGGTCAGGGCATATTTTAGAGCATTGCTGGTATTGACCGGCAGCGCGCCGACTCGCATTTTCACGGTGTCGATATCATCAAATTGACGCATGAGATCATTGGCAACGACGCTGATAAAACCTGGTGCCAGCCCGCATTGAGGAGCAAAACAGTATTGACTGTCTTTAGCCAGCTGTTTGACAAATTCGGTGGTGGCCACATCTTCGGTCAGATCGAAATAATGACAGTTTGTGGCGCTGGCGATTTCGGCGACTTTGCGAGTCAGAGAATAAGGCAAAGCAGCGACAATGGCTTTTATATCATTTTTTTGAATATAGATTTCAGCCTCATCGCTATTGGCAATATTAAGCTTAATCGTCGTAAGCTGAGACTGTTTATCACCAAGATCAGGTAGTATATCAGGCTGATTGAGATCACCAAGATGAACATGATATTTGCCACTGGACGCCAGCATACTGGCAGCCAATAGTCCGACTCTTCCGGCACCTGCAACTAAGATGTGAATCATTTCTACTCCTTGTGGTTATTGAAAATAAACGAACATTATTGAAATGTTTTAAATATATTAGGGACTTCGGTGGTGGAAGTAAATGGGGGTGATACTAAAAATAGTGACGACAAAGTTGTTGATTGAATTTTTTAGATTGGCACACAATAAAGGGAGAGAAAAAAGAGAGGTAGACGGTGAGTTTAATCGATGGCGATTTTTTTGTATTTGATGCGATGGGGATCGATGGCATCATCGCCCAGGCGTTTTTTCTTGTCTTCGATATAGCTGGCGTAGTTGCCCTCAAACCAGGTGACTTGACTATCGCCCTCAAAGGCCAGGATATGCGTGGCAATGCGATCTAAAAACCAGCGATCGTGAGAAATGACCATGATACAACCGGGGAAGGCTAAAATGGCTTCTTCTAAAGCACGCAAGGTTTCCACATCCAAGTCATTGGTCGGCTCATCCAAAAGCACGACATTGCCGCCTTTTCTCAGCAGTTTGGCCAGGTGAACCCGATTTCGTTCACCACCGGATAAGTCCTTGATGAATTTCTGTTGATCGGCGCCTTTAAAATTGAAGCGACCAACATACTGGCGTGATGGAATGGTGTACTTTCCAACGGTGATGACATCGAGACCATCGGAGATTTCCTGCCATACGGTCTTGTCGCCATCAAGCGCATCGCGGGATTGGTTGACATAGGCAAGCTCGACAGTTTGACCATATTCTATGCTGCCGCTATCGGCTTGTTCATCCTTGGCGATCATCTTGAAAAAGGTTGATTTACCGGCGCCGTTTGGTCCGATGATGCCAACAATTGAGCCTGGTGGCACCTGCATGTTGAGATCATTGATCAACAGGCGATCGCCAAAACCTTTGACGATATGGCTGATATCGATGACCTTGTTGCCCAGGCGTGGACCCGGTGGAATATAAAGCTCCTGGGTTTCGTTTCTGCTTTGAAATTCCTCTGAGCTTAGCTCATCAAAACGTGACAGACGGGCTTTTGATTTGGCCTGTCTGCCTTTGGCATTTTGTCTGACCCATTCAAGCTCTTGTTGAAGTGCTTTGCGGTGAGCGGTTTCCTTTTTCTCTTCCTGAGCCAATCTGGCTTCTTTCTGCTCTAGCCAGCTGGAATAATTGCCCTTAAATGGAATGCCTTCGCCACGGTCGAGCTCTAAAATCCATTCGGCGACATTATCGAGAAAATAACGGTCATGAGTGATGGCGACAACTGTGCCTTTGTATTCCTGCAAGAATCGTTCAAGCCAGGCGACGGATTCAGCATCCAAGTGGTTTGTTGGCTCATCTAAAAGCAGAATATCGGGAGCCGATAGCAGTAACTTGCATAAGGCGACTCGGCGAATCTCGCCACCTGAGAGTTTAGTGATATCAGCATCCCAGGCTGGAAGTCTCAAGGCATCGGCGGCGATATCGAGTTTGCGATCGATCTCCCAGGCGCCTGAGGCATCGATTTTATTTTGCAGCTCACCCTGTTCTTCCAGAAGTTTATTCATCTTCTCATCGCTCATCGGCTCACAAAAAGCCATGGAGATCTCATCAAAACGTGCGACCATGTCCTTGAGCTCAGACAGTGCCTCTTCGACATTACCGCGGACGTCTTTAGTGGGATCAAGTTTAGGTTCCTGTGGCAGATAACCGATTTTTATTCCTTTTCTGGGCGCGGTCTCGCCGATGATATCGGTATCGAGTCCGGCCATGATTTTCAACAATGTCGATTTACCGGCGCCATTTAGACCTAAAACGCCAATTTTGGCGCCATCGAAGAAAGACAGTGAGATGTCTTTGAGAATATAGCGATTTGGGGGGACGACTTTTCCAACCCGGTGCATGGAGTAAATATATTGTTCAGCCATGGTTTCATTTCAGATAAAATAGTTATGCTGCTATTTTGCCGAGTTAGCAGAAATATGCAAGACTATTAACCAGCAATTTCCGCTAACAAGCGAGAATTGCTTCCCAAGAGTAATATGCTGTTTGAAATAAATTCAAACGACGCACTTAGAGGGAAGATTTCGCGATTCTCCCCTCTAAGAATACCCCATCGCGATAAGTATAGCGGGAGCCGCTGAATATTAACCAAAAATATAGAGAATATAGAGCTAGAGATGCGTCGGCAGGAAAAGATGAAAGACCACTATTTTGTAATCGGCTATCCGGTCAAACACAGTTTATCGCCGGCAATTCAGCAGGAATTTATTCGCAAAACCGGGCAGGAAATGAGCTATGAAGCGCTGGAGATTAAACCGGATGAACTTTTGGATGTTCTTCATCGCTTGCGTGTGGATGAAAGGGTTAAAGGTTTGAGTGTGACCCTGCCCTTTAAAGAGCTGCTGTATCGTTATTGTGATGAGTTGGATGAGAAGGCAAAAGCCACAGGTGCCGTCAGCAATGTACTGATCGATGAGCGACGCCAATTTAAGGGATTTAATCTCGATGGCCTGGGATTAATAAGAGATATTGAGCTTAATCACAATTTTCCAATCCGTGGAAAAAAGGTGTTAATTATTGGTGCAGGCGGGGCAGCAAAAGGCATTCTACCGGATATAATCGCCGAGGCACCGGCTTCAATCCGTATTACCAATCGCACTTTGTCGAAAGCGGTGATGTTGGCCTCGCATTTTCAGGATAAATTTCAGCAGCTTGACGTCTGCCCCCTTGAAGAGATTAGCGGCCGCTTTGATCTTGTCATCAATGCCACCTCTGCCAGCGTTGAAGGACTGCCTTTGCCGCTTGAACGACGAAATTTCAATGATAATGCCTTGGCTTATGATCTGATGTATGCGCCAACAGGGACGGTATTTACAAACTGGTGCCAACAGCAGGGCATTGCCGCTAGTGATGGCAAAGGCATGCTGTTGGAGTTGAGTAAGGTGGCGTTTTACCTGTGGCGTGATATTGATATCGCGGAATATGAATAAATAAATTGGGCATTGTGAATTATTTTGTGTTGATACTGGCCGAATCGATAAATTTCACACCTTTGATGAGCAGATCTTGTTTGATTTTGGCATAATCGTGTTGATTCAAGGCGGCACCGGCATCTTCAATAACATAACAGTCAAAGTCAAGATTCAGGGCATCAACGACGCTGAAATAGACGCAGATATCCAGGCATAAACCACAGAAATAAAGTGAATTTACTTTCTTTTCCTTAAGATAGCCGCCCAGTCCCGTCGATTGTCGTCTGCCATTGTCATAAAAACCGCTGTAGCTGTCGATCTCTGGATTTAGGCCTTTGCGAAATATGGCGGCAAAGGCTTGAGCATTAAGCTCTGCGGGAAATGCCGCGCCATGGCTGCCCACTACACAGTGATCGGGCCATAGTGTCTGGTTTAAACCGTGGAGTGTGATGATATCAAAAGGTTTCTGATTTTCATGATTGCTGGCAAAACTTTGATGATTCTGAGGATGCCAGTCCTGAGTGGCGATAACAAGATCAAACTTGGGCATGATGTTATTGATGATGGGGATGATTCTGTCTGAATCGGGGACAGCCAGAGAGCCTCCTGGAAGAAAGTCATTCTGCACATCGATAACGATAAGGGTTTTCATGGTATTTCCTTAGACTTTATGCCGAGCGATAAGCCGATCTCTTTTTTCTTTAAGCGCTCTACTGATGCCGATCTTATACAGATGTGGATAGTTGAAACGCTTGTATTCATCCGGCAATAGCCGCATACGTTTTTCACTGAAGGCGGCGATGGTAGAAAGCGTCTGTGCAGGCTGACAGCGCCGCCCTTTATCGATGATTTTTTGCAGCAAAGTTTCTTGGGCGAACGCTTTAATCTCCATGGATTTATTCGGCTCGAATGGATGGAACATGGCATGAGGGGTAGACTCATCAATAAGGCTTATGCAATCGGCGCCTAAGAACATGCCCTCATCATCGTAGAGTCTGTGAATCTGTTTGATATCCGGCAATGTGGTTTTGGTGATGGTTTCAGAGAGCTTTATTCTGGCTTTTTTGCCGCTTAATGCCAACTTATAGACACCATCTAGAGCACCATCGGGGCTGCCGATGACAAGATTGGTGCCGATGCCAAAGATATCGATTGGCGCCTGTTGTTCATCGAGGCTTTTGATAAGATATTCATCGAGCTGATTGGAGGCGGCGATTTTGACATAGCCGAGTCCGGCATCATCGAGCATGTGACGGGCTTTTTTGGCCAGATAAGCCAGATCCCCACTGTCCAGGCGAATGGCTTTGAGTCTCTTGCCCTTTTTCTCCATCTCTTTGGCTAAAGTAATGGCATTGGGAAGACCGCTTTTTAAGGTGTTGTAAGTATCGACTAAAACGACACAGTTGTCTGGGTTGATGGCGGCGAAATCTCTGAAGGCAGCAAGTTCGCTGTCATGGCTTTGAATATAGGAATGAGCCATGGTGCCGGCGACATCGATGCCATAATCACGACCGGCACGAACATTACTGGTGGCATCAAAACCACCGATGATGGCAGCTTTTGAGGCATGAAGCCCTGCTGTGCCCTGAGCGCGTCTTAAGCCAAATTCCAGCAGCCGCTTGTTTTTACCGGCAACCTGACGGATACGCCTGGCCTTGGTGGCGATAAGGGTTTGAAAATTTAAGATATTTAAAATCAGCGTCTCGATAAGCTGTGCCTCGATGATAGTGGCAGAAACTCGGAGTATGGGCTCATTTGGGAAGACCAGATCACCTTCGGCAACGGCAAAAATATCGCCGTTGAAACAGAAATTTTTTAAATATTCGATAAACTCGGGATGATAGTTTTGCTGACTCAGATAATCGATATCGCATTCGTTGAAGCGAAGATTGGCAATGGCGTCGATCAAATCATCAAGTCCGGCAAAGATGGCATAGCCGCTGCCATAGGGAAGTTTACGAAAGAAATAATCAAAGACAGCGGATTCGTTTTTCTGTCCTTTGAGGAAATAAGTTTGTGCCATCGATAGCTGATATTGGTCGGTGTAGGTTCCACTATAATCAATCATAATTTATCTTCATACAGGTGCAGGGAGCCTGTTTTTATACACTTTCGCTGCGAGACATGGAGAGCGGAACGCGAGGTCGAGTAGACCCGGGTAGTCTTGCGCTGTAAACAGCAAGCGACGTGCCGTAGGCGCCAGAGCGAAGTCTGTGAAACAGCTTGTACCCAAGGCGTAGAGTAGAATCGGAGACAGTTGCCTGCTCGGAATGAACGCAGTGAATTTGTGAAGGTATGCTGGCGAGGCGGACGTCCCGGGCAAAATTTATGCCGCCGAGGATAGCCGATTCGATTTTGTATATGGATATACAAAATCTATTATGAGGCCCGAGGCACCCAGTATCATAGGCATAGCATAGCTTTAAATCAGGGCGGTGTCACTTGATGTTTATTGCTGGCGCTTCTTAAAGACTATGCTATAGTGATAGAAACGAATCATTAGCTTTCTTTGAGATAGTATCATATGGACAGAGTCAATCTGGAGACACACGGTTTTCACCCTGACAGTGGATTTGAGCATGGCAGAATAAAAGTCATCGGTGTCGGTGGCGGCGGCGGGAATGCCGTTAGTCACATGGTTGCGCAAGGGCTTGAGGGCGCCGAGATTTATGCCATGAATACCGATATGCAGGCATTGGGTAAGAATTTGGCTCCTCATAAGATTCAGATTGGTGATTATATTGCCAAAGGGCTTGGCGCTGGAGCCAATCCCGATGTCGGTCTTAAAGCCGCACAGGAGAGCCGTCATAAGATCGAAGAAGCCGTCGATAATTGTGACATGCTTTTTATCACAGCCGGTATGGGGGGCGGAACCGGAACCGGAGCCGCCGGTGTTGTCGCCGAGATTGCCAGAAAAAACGGAGTCGTTACCATCGGTGTTGTTACCACTCCGTTTGCCTTTGAAGGAAAACGGCGCGATTTGCTGGCACGCCAAGGCATATCAGCGCTTCAAGAAAATGTTAATTCCTTGATCGTCATTCCCAATGATAAGTTAAAAACGGCCTTAGGCAGTAAGACCACGTTGATGGAGGCTTTTTCTGCCGCCAATGATGTGCTTTATAATGCCATTGCCTCAATGATCGGCGTTATTCAGCGCCCGGGGCACATCAATGTCGATTTCGCCGATGTCAAAACGGTGATGACAGCACCTGGACTGGCTGTCATTGGGACGGGAGAGGCATCAGGTGAAAACAGAATTGAGCAGGCGATTGAGAAAGCGGTATCCTGTGAGCTTTTGGAGGACATAGAGCTTAAAAATGCCAAGGGGCTTTTGGTTTGCGTGACCTCTAGTGAAGATATCTCATTGGGAGAATTTACCGAGATAGGTGATAAACTGTCTCATATTGCTGCCGGCGATGCCCAGGTGATTATCGGTACGGCAATCGATCCTGAGCTAAAAGGCAAGGTCGATGTAACCATTATCGCCACAGGTTTTGATGTCGATGTGACCTCAAACAGAAGCACGCATAGTGTCAGTGGTGCCAGAATCTCACAGCGTCCGGTTCCTGTTACGCAAACCGGCAGTCTCATTCGTAAGGCGAAAGAAGAAGATGGGGGTTTAGATAAAGGATCAGGAAAACTGGATTTGTCTGAATTTTAATTTTTTGAAAATTTTCTCCACATTTGCTCGTTTTTATTTTTATTAATGTCTGAAAGACTGTTATATTATATCCGGTTGTTAACTTAGGAGTAATATTTATGATAATTGGGGTTCCTAAAGAAATTAAAAATCGTGAATATCGGGTAGGACTAACAGCTGGTAATGTCGCTGAAGTTGTTCTTCATGGTCATAAAGTACTGGTTGAGAAAAATGCCGGTGGCGAGATTGGCTTCAATGATGAAGACTATGTTGCGGCAGGAGCTGAGATTGTGGAGACGGCTGGCGAGATTTTTCAACGAGCCGAAATGATCGTCAAAGTCAAAGAGCCACAAGCTGAAGAGTGTAAGATGCTGAAAAAGGGTCAGGTTTTGTTTACTTATCTGCATCTGGCTCCAGATCCAGAACAAACAGAGCTTTTACTCAAATCAGGAGCCACGGCAATCGCTTATGAAACGGTAACCGATGATAAAGGACGTCTACCTTTATTGACGCCGATGAGTGAGGTGGCGGGCAGGCTTTCTGTGCAAGCCGGAGCGCATTGCCTGGAAAAGGCGCAAGGCGGCAGTGGCGTTCTTTTAGGTGGTGTACCTGGCGTCAAGGCGGCTAAAGTCGTCGTTATCGGTGGTGGAGTGGTTGGGCTTAATGCCATTCGCATGGCGATCGGCATGGAGGCACATGTCACCGTTTTGGATCGTTCATTGGATCGACTAAAAGAGCTGGATGATTATTTCGGTCCTAAACTCAACACCATCTATTCGACCAGGGATAATCTGGAGAAATATGTCAGTGAGGCCGATCTGGTTATTGGTGCGGTGTTGATTCCTGGTGCTCAAGCGCCAAAACTGATCACTCGAGAGATGGTTTCCAAGATGAAAAAAGGTTCGGTATTAGTCGATGTCGCCATCGATCAGGGGGGCTGTTTTGAGACCTCACATGCCACCACCCATGATGATCCGACCTATGTCATCGATGAGGTTGTGCATTATTGCGTTGCCAACATGCCAGGAGCGGTGCCGCGCACATCAACAGTGGCGCTCAACAATGCCACGTTACCATTTATTTTAGAGCTTGCAGATAAAGGGTATAAGAGAGCCATCACCGAGAATAGGCATCTTAGAAATGGACTTAATATTCATGATGGCAAGCTGACTTGTGAAGCCGTCGCCAAGGCATTGAATCTCGCCTATGTCACCCCTGAAGAGGCGTTGGCAACATCAAGTGAGAGTATGACGATTTAAATACAGGCCTCAATAATTTTTCGGCTATCTGTCAGGGCGATATCCTGATGTTCGCCTAAGGTCAGCATATGATGTCTTTGGAGATTGTCGATAACCGCATCTACCTTAAAATTGGCAATCTCATAGCCGCTGATATGGGTTGGGTTGCCCATCGTCTCAAAAAATTCACGGGTCTTGGTGATGGCCTTGGCGATGATTTCCTCATCGCTTCCGGTGTTGATATTCCAGACGCGATCGGCGTATTGCAGCAGTTTTTCCTTCTTTTTATCGGATTTATAACTCATGATCGAAGGCAGCACAATCGCCAGAGTTTGGGCATGATCGAGTCCATATAATGCAGTGAGTTCATGTCCGATCATGTGTGTTGCCCAGTCCTGCGGCATGCCTGAGCGGATGAGCCCATTCAATGCCATGGCTGCCGCCCACATAATGTTGGCACGCACATCATAATTATCAGGCTGTTTAAGCACCTTTTGACCTTCTTCGATCAAGGTCAGCAAGATGCCTTCGGCAAGGCGGTCCTGCACCTTGGCATCAACCGGATAGGTCAAATATTGCTCCATGACATGCACAAAAGCATCGATCACGCCATTTGCGACTTGTCTTGGCGGCAATGTATAGGTGGTTTCAGGGTCGAGAATGGAGAATTGTGGATAGACTTTATCGCTGCCAAAAGCCCGTTTTGATTGAATTTCGGCTCTCGATATCACCGAGCCGCAATTCATCTCAGAGCCGGTAGCAGGCAAAGTCAGAACGGTTCCAAATGGTATTGCTTCTTTGATTTCAGCGCCTTTATCCAGAATATCCCAAGGGTTTTGACCTTCATATTTTGCCGCGGCGACGATAAACTTAACCGCATCGATTACCGATCCGCCACCGACGGCGAGCACAAAATCGATGTTCTGTTGCTTGATGACATTTACCGCTTTTATACAGGTTTGATATTGTGGGTTGGCTTCGATTCCTGAAAATTCAAAAATCGTGTGTTTGGCAAGTGCTTTGATCACCTGATCATAAACGCCATTTTTTTTGATACTGCCACCACCATAAACGACTAAGACTCGTGAATTTGTCGAAATCTCTGCGGCGACTTTTGAAATCTGGCCTTTGCCGAAGTGAATGCGAACGGGATTGTAATAAGTAAAATTAAGCATAAAGCTATCTCCATAAAATAATTAGTGACTCAGTGAGTATATACTATCCTCATTTTAAGGTCATTTTTCTTCCAGCGAAAAGGTCAGGACATCATAGGGATGTGTCTGAAATAAATTCCTTTTTCCTTGCAAGGCATAACCAGGTGCAATAATCGTCATCATCGCTTGGCGATGATCCATGTGACTATTATGAGAGCGGCAAAAATTGTATGTGCTTAGGAAAAAGCCGTCAGTAGTATTGCCAATGTTATACTGATCAGCTAGATGTTTTTAGCCAACATTCCGCACCTTTGTCCTTTTTGTTCACTTTTTGTCAAAAATAATTCTCAAATGCGTGATTTTAACTCAATAAACTCCGCTTTTCGAATCATTTTTTACTTAAGGCATCCTGCCTACGCCCTTCGGGTTTACATGAAAAATAGTTCCCGACAATTTTTTCCTCAATTGAACATAAAAATTACTGTGGTGCGGAATGTCGGTTTTAGAGGTTTATACGCATTTTTTTCAAGGGTGCAGTTTTTACAGCCCAGCAGGCTGCAACAGTAATTTACCCATATTCTTCTTAATCACCTTGGGTGCTCCATAGTAGTTGATGTTGCTGATACCCATGTTATCAATTCGAATCAGTCTATTGACATCAAGGCTTAGATCGGTTTGCCCCAGATTATAAATAGAACTATTTTGTGTGGATAGTTCGGTCAAATCCAGCTGACTTTTGCCAAAGTTAGAAATCGATAGATTGCTCACTTTCCCTGTGATTGTGCCGATGCTTCTGCCATTGATCTTGATGATGGCTCTATCGGCGAAAAGTCCTGAGACATTGAGATCTTCATGCCCCATAATCCTGAAATCAGCCGATTTAGTCGTGATTGATGAGAAAATACCGGTGCCGTGACCGAGCTCTTTGAAATTAAAATGTTCGCTGAATATCGGTGAAAAATGATAATTGGTTCTGCCGTCTAGCACGATTTCATTGAGCGTGCTTGAGCTTAAATCAATGTCGATGGCTTTATTACCGGAGGTATCCCAGAAGCGTTGTTTTTCTTCTTTGATGACAAGGCAGCCATCATCCTCACTGATAGTGATTTTTGAGCTATCGGCATTTTTTGTAATCGCAATTTTTGGAGCTCCTGTCTGCCAATTGAGATTGAAATTGCCATCGGCATGGAGGCATTGATAGTCGGAAAGCTTTTGTATATCAGCCATCGCCATGCTAGAGAGGCCAAGTAGAGATATGGCAGCAGCAGTCATTAGCGTTCGTTTTTTCATTTGTTTTGTCCTTGTTTAGCGTTGAGGGTGATGCGTTGGGCTAGCAGTCCGATTCGGTGAAAAAATACCAGCTCAAAGCGATAGCCGTTAAAATTCCGGCGGTGATAAGACCGTATTCAATCACAAAGGAAGCATTTAACCAGCTGTAGAGATTATCAATCGTCATCGTTGTGGCAAACAGGCCAATGATGAGTGTGAGAAGGAAAAACAGCATCTGAATCCACAGATAGGTTTTTCGCCGCTTAGGCAGTTTGGCGATGATATCGTCACTGAAACCGTCGTCATCGATATGAGTGTTGCTGTTGTCAAACAATCGTTTTAATTCACCTTCATTCATCGGCTTGCTCCCAATAATTTTTTTAATTTCTCGGTGGCTCTTAGGCTATGTGATTTCACCGTTCCCAGCGGATAGCTTGTAATCTTTGTGATCTCACTGTGACTGAAATCACCAAAATAATGCAGGGTGATCACCAGACGTTCATCAAACGACAGTTTTTTCAAGGCTTCATCGAGTGTGAGTTTGTCAATAGATTCGTGAGTCTCCTCGATGGCAATACTACCCTCATCGAGTGTTTCATGATCGTCTCGCTGTTTGCGCATATGCTGCAAAAATACTCTGTAGGCAATCCGAAAAAGCCAGGCGGAAAATGATCCTGTCACATCGAGCTGGCGGATCTTATTATAAGCGATCATAAAGCTTTCTTGTGCCAGATCATCGGCCAAAGCGTGATCGCCCTTAGTCAGACGTCTTAGAAAATTTCTAAGCTTTGATTGGTGGCGCCTTATCAAGCTGGCAAAAGCATGCCTGTCATCTTCGTGAATAATCCGATAGATGAGCTTCCCCTCTAGTGTTTCCATATGGCTGTCTCATCGCGGATCTTGATCTTTTGACATCAGCTTGGCAATAATCAGCTCACCGATGCCAAAAGCCATAGGCAGCAAGCCCCAGCTCCAGTAATATTGATTCCAGCCGGTGATCAAAAACAGGATGATCGCTAAGGCGATGCCGATGCAGATCAGCTTTATACCACGATTAAAGCGACCCTGAATCGAATTTCTAAACCCATGCTGTTTGATGAATTCTTCAGAGATGCCCTCTCCTGAGTCAATCATTTTGCGTATGGTCTGTTGGTAGTCATGCTCCTTTTTGCGGCTGCTATTTACCAGAATGAAAATAACCAGCACTACCATAATAAAGGGGGCTAAGGGGACGAGAAGGCCAAAATCCATAATTTTATTCCTTATTTATTATTGTTTTACAAGATCGCTGTGAGTGGCTTTTATGAATTTGATAAAATAGCTTAAATTTCTGCCACAACCAATGCCAACGGTAGCACCCGAGCATAGTGATGTCAGATAAATAAAGATAGGCAATTTACTGAAATAATGCCCAGAATCGATGCTGTAATTAATCATAAAATCAATGACAAACATGCCGATCAACAGTGGTATCCAAGTCCAGTCTCCCTGTATTTCAATGAGACCTTGTTGTTTATCGGCTCTAATCTGATGGTTTTTAACGTATTGCATATTAATGGCCAGACTAATTATGAAAGCGAGCAGCCAGAAATCCATGGCAAGTGGATGATCAAGCATCAAAGGGTAGAAGGAGTGCAGTGAAAAATAGAGCATTAAAACGGGCATCAGTAATAATCTTTTCAAGTCTCTGACATGGGTGACAGAGCGCTGTATGCCAATATAGATCAACATGGTAAAGATAATATAAACCCAAGTGGGGATATGATGAAAAAATGGCAGCATCTTCTTTTCTCTTTTGTCATTCTTATGATGTAGATGCAGCATAAAGCGAAGTGGATGCAAAAAAATAAAAAATTTTATGAACTCAAACCAAGCAATAGAAAGATCAGTGCTTAAATTATTAAATCTGCAAGCAATTATCGATTTTGTGGGTGACAGAAAATAACGTCATACTTTGGTGCATGGTGTTATAATGAGTTTCTTATATTTTTGCAAACCCGTTTAAACATGAAATATCAATATGATGTCCTAATTATAGGTGCCGGCACGGCCGGGCTGACAGCTGCCTTGAAACTGGCTGAAAAATACCGAGTTGCGATTATCTGCAAGTCAAGTCTGGGCGATGGCTCAAGCCTTTATGCCCAAGGGGGAATTGCGGCGGTGATGGATGAGAAGGATTCCATTGAGGCACATATAGAAGACACGATGATCGCCGGAGATGGGCTTTGTAATGAGAAAGCCGTGAGATTCACGGTAGAACATGCCAAAGACGCCGTGATGTGGCTGGTTGATCAGGGGGTGAGGTTTACCTTGAGTGATGAAGATCCGGATCAAAATTCGTTTCATCTGACGCGTGAAGGTGGGCATTCATTCAGGAGGATATTGCATGCCAAGGATGCCACTGGAAAAGCCGTGCAAAAGACGTTGACACAAAAAGTGAAAGCCAGTTCGAACATCAGTATTTATGAAAACCATCATGTTATCGATGTTATCATGCATGAACAGAAAGCCGCCGGAATTTATGCACTGAATTTGAATTCTCACCGAGTTGAGACTTTTGCCGCTAAAGCAATCATTCTTGCAACTGGAGGTGCTTCGCGTGTTTATCAATATTCTACCAATCCGATTATCTCAAGTGGTGATGGTATCGCCATTGCCTATCGTGCCGGATGTCGCGTGGCAAACCTGGAATTTAACCAGTTTCACCCTACTTGTTTATATCATCCGGCGGCAGGCTCATTTCTTCTGAGTGAAGCCCTAAGAGGTGAGGGCGCCTATTTGCGGTTGCCAAACGGTCATCGTTTTATGCTTGATGTGGATGAGCGAGCAGAGCTTGCCCCTAGAGATGTCGTGGCACGTGCCATCGATTTGCAGATGAAAAAGCATGGACTTGAGCATGTCTATCTCGATATTACCCATCAATCTTCAGATTTTATTCAAAGCCATTTTCCGATGATCTACGAAAAGCTGCTGGAATTCGGGCTCGATTTAACAACAGATCAAATTCCTGTGGTGCCAGCTGCGCATTATACCTGTGGTGGTGTCATGGTAGATTGCCATGCGAAAACGGATATCGTCGGGCTTTATGCCTGTGGTGAAGTGAGCTATACCGGACTTCATGGTGCCAATCGTATGGCCAGCAATTCACTGCTGGAATGTCTGGTCTATGCGGCGGCAGCCGCTGATGATATCGATAACAACATGCCAAATTTATCGCTATCAGAGAGCCTCTTGAGCTGGAATGAGGATTTAGTCAGCGATTCGGATGAAGAAATTTTCATTCGCCATAACTGGAAAGAAGTTCGTCGTACTATGTGGGATTTCATGGGTATTGTCAGAAGCAATAAGCGTTTGGAGCGCGCACAAAGGCGGATTAAGATGTTGAAGGAAGAGGTATTTGAATATTATTCTGATTTCAAAGTCACGCGTGATCTGTTGGAGTTGAGAAATCTGGTTTTGGTTGCCGAGCTTATGATAGAAAGCGCCTTGAGACGCAAGGAAAGCAGAGGATTGCATTATACGCTTGATTATGTGAAAAAAGACAGACGTTTTTTAAGACCAACCATTATTAAGCCTGGATTGTAAAAGTTTAACGTCCAACCATCTGGCGTATCCCCTGCCATATGGTCAGACGCCCCATCAACCACCACCGCTGCGAGACATGGAGAGCGGAACGCGAGGTCGAGTAGACCCGGGTAGTC
>JBMSHD010000023.1:0-21852 GCA_049416425.1 Francisellaceae bacterium
ATACATGATATGGTGGGTTATGATGGGCGGTAAAAAATGGGGAGTTTTCAGTAAAATAAGAATTCAAAAGTCATAATTTAATGAAATAACTCGTGTCAAATCAAAAAAATTTATCGGCACTTCAGCTTACCCTGCTATCCTGTGGCGGAATGATCGGCACCGGCTGGCTGTTTTCGCCTTACTATGGTTTTCAAGCAGCAGGGGTGTGGGTCATGCTATCATGGCTTATTACTGCTTTTCTAATCTTTATTATTGCTTTATGCTTTGCTGAAGTTGCCAGCAATTTTCCAATAGGTGGCAGCTTTTTGCGCTATTTGAATTTGACTCATTCAAAAGGTCTTGGCTTTCTAATTATTACCATTGGTTGGCTTAGCTATGTTGTTTATTTACCCCTAGAAGCTCAAGGCACCATGCAGTATCTTGGTTTTTGGTTTCCAGCCTTGATTAAAGAAAAGGCGCATAGTATCACCCTTTCTAACTGGGGGCTGCTGTGCTCTTTGCTTCTGATGTTGGGAATTACTCTTTTTAATACACTGCACATTAAAAAAATAGCGATCACTAATGTAGGCATCAGTCTGTGGAAAATACTGCTCCCAGTGTTAGCAGCTATTTTTGTTATGTATTACTATGCCAAGCCACAAATATTCATGCACCACTACCTCTCTCAAGCTTTTGATTTAAAATCCATATTGCTTGCAATTACCACATCCGGCATTGCCTTTGCCTTTACCGGCTTTCAAAATGGTCTCATTCTTGCCAATAATGCTAAAAATGTTAAACGCGCTATTCCACTTTCTGTTATTGCTCCCATTATCATTGGTCTACTCATGTATGGATTACTGTCTCTGCTTTTTATTTTCTGTCTACCTGAAACGGCTCAATTTTTGACATTAGCTGCTGCACCACTATTAGGAATTCTTGGCCTTTTAGGAATGCATTGTTTACTACTTTTAATGTTTGCAGACTCTGTAATCTCTCCGCTTGGCACAGCCAATGTATACACTGCTGTTACCGCCAGAATCTTGAGCACCTCAGGATATATTTTCACTCTGAATTTTTTAAAGAAAATGAACAAAGTCGGCACCCCCATCAATTGTTTATGGGTAAATTTTTTTATTGGCACCTTTTTTCTTCTGCCTTTACCAACCTGGAAGCAGTTGGTTACTTTTCTGTCTTCTTTAGTTATGCTCGGTTGTCTTTCTGGCCCCATCTCTCTGCTTGTATTACGAAAGACGATGGTAGAAAAAAAGAAAATTTTTCGCTTACCTTTCCCTCATTTTTTTGCCTATTCCGGCTTTATTTCATGCAGCCTTTTCATTTATTGGTCTGGTACTTTAAATTTAATTTACATCACCTTGCTCACACTGCTGTTAATGATGATATATCAACTATTTTTATCATCACGCTACGGTCGCATTCGTATGGATAGTATCTTATTTTTACTCTATGTAGCGATCTTAAGCTTAATCTCTCTTTCTGGAAAGTGGGGGCTCACCCCCTTCCCCTACGATCAGCTACTGTTATTACCGGCCAGTTGCATTTTTATGTATTTTTTCACCAGCACCCACCTTTCAGCTGCAAAAATACGCAACAACTTCAAACGCTTAGACAGTAATGCTTAAAGCTCCATCCACATCAAATAGATACGATCTATATATCCCCACTGACAGTAAACCAAAAATTTGGTTGTTTAAATATTTACAGATCTAAATAATTCGGTAAAATGAGAGGACTTAAGAGCAAGCCCCGATAGTACAATGGATAGTACAAGCCCCTCCTAAGGGTTAGATGCAGGTTCGATTCCTGCTCGGGGTACCATTAGTTTTCAATAAACGCACCAAAGCTCATCAGTTTCTCATAACGTTTATCTAACAGCGTTTTCTTATCCAGCGCCTCGAGCGCTTGCAGGTCGTCGACAAGATGGTGACGAATATTCTCCGCAGCCTCTTTGAGATTACGGTGGGCGCCGCCCAAAGGCTCGGCAATGACTTCATCGACGATATTCAAGGCTTTCAAACGATTAGCGGTAATGCCCATGATCGAAGCGGCTTCAGCCGCTTTATCGGAAGTCTTCCACAAAATAGAAGCACAGCCTTCCGGAGAGATCGTAGCAAAATAGCTGTATTCCAGCATCACAAGCTTATCACCGACACCGATGCCAAGCGCTCCACCTGAGCAGCCCTCACCGATAACCACGCAGATAATGGGGACTTGTAACTTCGACATCTCCAAAAGATTGCGAGCAATCGCCTCACTTTGGCCGCGCTCTTCAGCCTTGACACCGGGATAGGCGCCCGGGGTGTCGATAAACGTGATCACCGGAATATCGAATTTTTCCGCCATTTTCATCAATCGTAAGGCCTTGCGATAACCTTCAGGGTGCATCATGCCAAAATTATGCTTGAGCTTATCTTTGGTCTTTCTGCCTTTCTCTTGCCCGATCACCATAACTGGATGGCCATCAAGCCTTGCAAGACCACCGATAACCGCCTTATCATCGGCGAAGGCACGATCGCCGTGCAATTGCTGAAAATCTGAAAAAATTTCTTTTAAAAGATCTAGAAAATAGGGACGCTCGGGATGTCTGGCCAGCTGAATGATCTGCCAATCTGTCAATGAACTGTAAATCTTTTTAGTCAGCTCAGACGTTTTATCCTGCAACTTCTCTATCTCATGGCGAACCTCTTCACTGTGATCGCTTGACTTCAACAAAGCATCAATTTTTGCCTCAAGCTCGGCAATCGGTTTTTCAAACTCAAGAAACTGCATAACTAACCTTATATTTTGTTTATGTATATCGCGTTTTATACGCCATAGAGCCTATTCAACCTGTCTCTTACAATAGGTCTCTTTAACCAGAAATGCAATCATAATACTAAGAATGAAGCCAATTAGCAAAATTCCCATGCCGAAATTTAACCCGGCGGCCGCATCACTCGGATAACCCATCGCCATATTGAATTTCTCAGTCAGAATGCCAAACAGCGGCATGGCCACAATACCTCCCCAAAACAGAGAGTTCATCGACACAAGACTGGTGGCAACGGCATTATTTTTCATCGGATTGATTTCCCCGGCCAACGGATAGGCCACCGTCTGCGCACTGGTCATAAAGCCTAACATAAAATAAATCACTGAAAGTCCAAAAGCATTAACCGAAAACAGCATCATGATCAAAATGACAATCAATGAACCCAAGGCACCTAAGATCAGCGGTGTCTTTCTACGCTGCAGACGCTCGGTCAACCAGCCCCAGAAAGGATAGGCAAATATCATGCCGATGAAAATAAAACCGGTGATCGATCTGGCTTCAAGCACACTGACCCCCTGAGTTTTTATCAGATAGGTATTCGACCACATGCCACCCAACATCCAGGTACCGATATTAATGAGCCCGACATAAAGCGAACAATAAATATTCTGCGGATTTTTAAGCACAGTCAAAATCGTCTTAAAAATAAACTGTCCTTTGAGCTCTCTGGCTTGAGCTTTACGCATCTCTCTTAGCTCAAAGGGCGCATTGTGCACCACCACCATGATTAAAAAGACAATAGCAAAACCGATCAGACCAATGGCTATCAGCGATCCCTTTAAGCCCAGTGCATCAAGAAGATACCCGACTGGTGCCTGCGCGGCATAACCACCCAGCATGCCGATGGCAATGATGATGCCGATGACAAAACCTAGACGATCGGCAGGAAACCAGTTGGTGGCAATTCGTACACATCCAACCAGTGAAAAACTCGCCCCCAAACCCATCAGAAGCCTGGCAAAACCTAAAACATAAACATTGTGCGTATAAGCAAAAATCAACACCGACAGCGAACAGATAGATAACGCCACGGCAATCGCATGCTTTGAAGAATAACGATCTAAAATCGGGGCGGATATCAGCATAAAGCCAATATTGGTGTAGAAATAAAGCGAGGAAATAAAACTGACATTAACCGCATTTAAGGTAGGATATTCCTGTAAAATAGCCGGCGTCAGGGTATTAAAGGCATTTCCCAAACCAAACTCATAAAAGAAAAATAATGAAATAACCATAACGACCAGCCATGATCGAGCCAATGGCATTGATTTTAATCGCGTCTGATAAGATGAGTGCATATATGTTAAATTTCCTGATATATTTGATGCCGCTACTATATCAAAAAAAAAAATTACTTCAAGTATAAATAAATTTCATTTTCGTAAAAAAGCAAAATATGGAAAAATCGCTTATCGATGGTATAATTTGACCACTGTTTACTGACGATTCCCGGTTCATGTCGAAACAAACCTTTGACAATCATACGCCGATGATGCAGCAATATCTGACGATCAAGGCTGAACATCCCGATATTCTTCTTTTTTATCGCATGGGTGATTTCTATGAGCTGTTTTATGATGACGCTAAAACGGCGGCGCGCCTTCTGGATATCAACCTCACCAGCCGAGGATGCTCGGCAGGGCAGCCCATTCCCATGGCTGGCGTCCCTTTTCATGCCGCAGAGAACTACCTGTCTCGCCTGATCAAAAAAGGATTAAGTGTGGCCATCTGCGAACAGACCGGTGAGATCGGACAGAACAAAGGTCCAGTAAAACGAGAGGTCGTGCGAATCATCACACCCGGCACCGTCTCGGAGGACAGCTTTCTTGACAGCCGTCAAGATTCGATTATTCTGGCTGTTTTTGGCAATAGCCGCCATTGTGGTTATGCCTGGCTTAATTACACGCAAGGCCAGATCAATCTCTTTGAAGGCGAAAATAGTCCCAAGCTGATCTTCGATGAAATTAGCCGCATTGCACCGAAAGAAATTCTATTTTCACAGCAACAACAGGAGCTCTTTCAAACACTACTGAAACCCTTGAAGATTTCCGTCAATGAATTGCCAGAATGGGAGTTTCAGCTAAATGGCGCCAAAGGACAGTTAAAAAAGCTGTTTGGTGAGCATTATCTCAACCAACCACATCTCAAAGAC
Source organism: Francisellaceae bacterium (assembly GCA_049416425.1). Taxonomy (GTDB): domain Bacteria; phylum Pseudomonadota; class Gammaproteobacteria; order Francisellales; family Francisellaceae; genus JBMSHD01. The sequence goes on from JBMSHD010000023.1 coordinate 4,965, forward strand.
AAATCTCAAGCTTTAAAGGCCGCCGGTGCTCTCATTGCCTTTATTGAGAAAACACAGAAAAACACTCCGCTGCATATTCAACGCATTCAAGCTGAATCGACAGAAAACCGACTTATAATCGATGCTAACAGCTTACAAAGCCTTGAGATTGATAAGAGCCCTTCTGATCGATCTCATACGCTTTTATCCATCATCGACTGCTGTCATAACGTCATGGGCAGCCGCCTGCTTAGATCCTGGCTTAAAAATCCCTCTCGTGATCTTTCTAACATCAACAAACGCCATGACGCCGTTGCCGACATCATTGAATGCAATCAAACACAACGCATTGCCGCTGTTATTGAACAGATGGCCGATCTTGAGCGCATATCATCTCGTATCGCCTTAAACACCGTCAAACCACGCGACTTAGTCAGCCTTCGCTCCACGCTCATGCTCATTCCTGAGCTAAAGGCACTGATCAACAGCCACTTAAATGCCACAAGACTGCGTGAATTGTCAGAGCAGTTGAGCTCACTCAATGATATCGCAACGCTTCTAGAGGCCGCTATCGTCGATGAGCCACCGGCGACAACAAGAGACGGTGGCATGATAAAACATGGTTTCGATGCCACTTTAGACGAGCTTAAACAGCTTGCTCATAACAGCCGTGACTATCTTCTTAAAATGGAGGCTCGCGAACGCGAACGCACAAAAATCGCCGCTCTTAAAATCGGTTATAATCGCGTTCATGGTTACTATATTGAAATCTCAAAATCACTGACACAAAATCTGCCAAATGACTATCTCCGCAGACAGACGCTTAAAAATGCCGAGCGCTTCATCACCGAAGAGCTTAAACAGTTTGAAGATAAAATTCTCTCCAGCAAAGAAAAAGCCTTGATGCGTGAGAAACATCTGTATCAACAAATCCTCGATGCCATCATGGCACATTACTCAAGTTTACAAAAAACAGCCGCTCAGATTGCCGAGATCGATGTTTTAACCGCGTTTGCCGATATTGCCGTACGCTTTAAACTGTCACGCCCTCTCTTCAGTGATAAGGCTATTATCGATCTTGTCGATAGTCGCCATCTCGTTATCGAGCGCAATATGAGCTTACCTTTCATCGCCAATGACGTTCATATCGATTCAAACCGCAAAACACAGATTATAACCGGTCCAAACATGGGGGGTAAATCGACCTATATGCGGCAAGTTGCTCATATCGTGATACTCGCCTACATCGGTGCTTTTGTACCGGCAAAAAGTGCGACCATCGGTGATATCGATGCCATTTTTACCCGCATCGGCGCCCAGGATGATATCGCCAGCGGTCGTTCCACCTTTATGGTTGAAATGACAGAAGCCGCTCAGATTTTACGGCATGCCAGTGCTAAAAGTCTGATTATCATGGATGAAATTGGCCGCGGCACCAGCACCTTTGATGGCTTGTCACTGGCGATGGCAATCGCTGAGAAGCTCATTGAAATCAATGCGTTTAGCCTTTTTGCCACGCATTATTTTGAACTGACAACGCTCGCCGAGAGATACAGACAGGTCAAAAATATCCATTTCGATGCCAGTAAACATAACAATGAGATTGTGTTTCTCCACCATGCCAAAGAAGGCGCCGCTCAAAAAAGTTATGGTATCGATGTCGCAAAACTCGCCGGCATTCCCAAAGATGTCATCAACAATGCCCGTGATATTTTGAAGAGACTCGAGAAAAAAGATATCAATATTCATGCCCCTGTGCAGCAGACATTGTCGTTTCAGCTTGATCAAAAGGCTTGTTTTGATGATGATACAAGAAAACTGAGTCAAAAACTCAAGACGATCGACCCCAATAGTCTGACACCAATTAAGGCATTACAGATATTGTTTGAACTCAAAGCGCTGAGTGAAGAGACCTAATCTATTAATTCTAAACTGAAGTTAAACCATAAACATCGCTTGGGTTTTAAGCACAGTTTTGGCATAATAGGTCACACTCATGCAGATCATATGCTCTGCAACCGATAAATCGTAAATTATTAAGGATCAAAAATGGAAAATACAACACCAGAAAACAATGAAAAACAACCCGGTTTCATGATTCAGAAAATCTATACCAAAGACATCTCTTACGAAGCACCCAATACACCGGTTGTGTTTAAGGCAAACTGGAGACCGGAAGCCAATGTCAACGTCGACACCAATGCCGCACAAATCGAAGGCGGCATCTATGAAGTCGACCTGACTTTAACGATTACCGTCAAGAATGATCAAGACAATGCCTATCTTATTGAAGTGACTCAAGCCGGTATTTTCACCATTGAGAACATGCCTCAAGAGCAAATTGATGCCATGCTTGGCGCCTACTGCCCAACCGCATTATTCCCTTACATCAAAGAGACCATCGACAGCCTCATCAACAAAGGCGGCTTCCCACAGATCAATCTGGCACCAATTAACTTTGATGCCCTGTATATGCAAAAGCTATCCGGTCAGACTCAGGCAACTTCTCACTGATTTCTCAAAATTCCTGTTTACCTAGCCTTCTATCCTCGCTATTATCAATCTTACCCATTATAAAAAAATAATACTGAATTTATGTCACAAAATTCATTTGCCAAACAGTTAGGTTGCACCATGATTGTGACCGGCACAGAAATCGGCGCAGGAATTCTGGCACTTCCTATTATCAGTGCAAAACTGGGCTTTATTGCCACCACGTTTGTCATGTTGGCCGCATGGGCGGTGATGACCTATACCGCGCTGTTGATCGCCGATATCTCACTGTCTATGCCGAAAGGCACAAGCTTCGCCTCTTTAGCAAGACGCACGCTTGGCATTCCAGGCGCCATCATTGCCTGGATTGCCTTTTTAATGCTGATGTATTGTATTTCCGTGGCTTACATATCAGGGGCTTCTTCGGCATTTCATGCTTTGATTTCACCGATATCCCAACACGCCTGGGCATTTATCTTTGTATTTGTCTTTGGTGTTATCGTCGTTATCGGCACCTCTGCCGTCGATATCATCAATCGTATTCTTTTGACGACCAAACTGATTTTTCTTATCATCGTCTGCCTGGTATTTCTGAAATACGTCCACATCGGCAATCTATTCGTCTCACCGCTTAATCTTGGCACCTCGTTGCTTATTGCCATCCCGGTTATTGTGACCTCGTTTACCTCTCATATCATCGTGCCGACGCTGACAGATTATCTTGACCATGATGCCAAGGCATTGTTTCGTGTTATCTTCTACGGCAGTCTCATCCCGCTTATCCTTTATTTTCTGTGGCTTATTGCCGTTTTAGGCGTGCTCCCCCTTAACGGTCCGATCAGCTTTATGAGCTCGATCTTCAGTCATACCTCTGTTGAAAGCGCCAACGTCGGGGATATCCTCCATGCCCTACATGAGAAAATCAACACCGCCATCGCCAACTTCAGCATGAATGTCTTTACCGATATTTCGGTGATGACCTCTTACCTTGGCGTCTCATTGGCACTGTATCACTTCAATATCGACAGCTATAAACTCAAACGCCTAAGCGTCCAGTATAAAACGCTGTTTGCCATCATTTTAACGTTTGTCATTCCTCTTCTTGTCAATCAGATCAATCCAAATCTCTTTATCAGCGCCATCAGTTATGTCGGGGTCTTCATCGCCGTGCTGTTGATGATGATGCCTGCCATTATCGCCTTTAAGCTCAACCGCACCGGTCATCAATTTCACTACAAGATAACGCGTCTTCCTCTGCTGTGGATCTTGGCCTTTATAGCCGGGCTTGCCATTATCGTTATTCGATTTTATTAATATATTTCAGACACGTTCCTAATCAAGGTCATGACTGCAATATCAGACTATTGCCTTCATGCACCATCTTCAAGCGCTTCAATGCACTCATCCCCAGAAGAACATAATCATCTGTCGAGGAAGGATTGATGCTGGCATTGATATCGTTGAGTGTGATAGCACCAATCGACAGTGAATCAAGACGAGTGTAATAGACCGTGATCTCACCATTGGCCGTCATAGCCCTATAAGCCTGTCCCTTTCTAAGCCCAATTTTATCGGCCACATCCTTGGGAATTGAAACACTGGAAGCACCGGTATCGATGATAAACTTCACGTCAATGCCGTTGATCTTGCCATAACTCATATACTGATTGTTATAACTTTTCAGACGCACAGTTTTACTATTTCCATAAATGGTACTCTCTGGTGTCAACGTTTTCATCTCACGAGCCTGTAAAAACACATGCGCTATATAGATGCCAAGCGTAAAAACAGCCAGCCAAAAGGCATAGATAAATTTTTTCTGCATCAAGTCAGCCTCGCCCCATTGGTCGGTTTATAATCAGGAATCGTGAAAACAGAAACAATAACAATGTCGATTCGAAGTTCAATGCTCTGAAATTGATGCCATTGTGAATCATTCATCAACTTTATATCCCTTACTGTTTTTCTGACATTATATCAGCTACCCTGCGATTTAACAGGCGCTTACAGTTGCTTCTGTCTACGGCGTCCATTTGCGAGAGAAACTTCAAAAAAATAATACAGCGGTGGTATACTTAAACACATAGTAACAAAAATTAATAAACACTGTGTCATTAGCGTGAAGATAAAGCCTATCAGATTTCTTAACTTGTTGTGGATACTGCTACTACTCAGCCAGAGTGCTTTCTCTGCTGCCGATACCTCAGCGCAAAAAACACTGTCTGTTGAGATTAAAGGCATCTCTGATCCTGAGTTGATCAAGGTCATTCGTGAGAATATCTCCATTGAAAAATATAAAAGCTTTGCTTTGGAGAGTGATAACAACCTGATGCTGATGTTGCATAAGAGTGATGAAGACATTAAAAACATCTTACAACCCTATGGCTATTATCAGCCTGAGGTTGAAAATCAGATAATAAAAAAGGGAAACAACTTCACGGCCACTTTTACAATCAAATTAAATAAAGCCATGCACATTGGTCAGGTCAATATTACTATCACCGGTGCTGGCAAAGACGATAAGGCAGTTAAAAATGCAATAGCAGAAATACCACTGAAAAAGGGGGAAATACTGACTCAAAATAATTGGGATGCCGCCAAAAATCTTTTAAACACCTCGGCCTTTAATGCCGGTTTTCTGGATGCCAGAATGACTAAAAATGAAATTTTAGTCAACCTAAAAGAAAATACCGCCATCCTCACCCTCACGCTTGATAGCGGGCCTTTATATCATATCGGTGATATCGACATCAAACAAAGTCGTTATGATTACAGCGATGATTTAATCAGGCGTCTGATTGAACTTAAATCCGGCGACAGTTTCAAACAGCGCCGCCTGTCTAAAGCCACAGAAAGACTGCAACAAAGCGGCTATTTCAGCGGCATTCAGATCATTCCTCACATCTCTCAAAGAGACAAGACTCTCCATCTTGTCAAGCTCACTATCGAGCTGACTTCTGCCTATGCCAGAACCTATAGCTTTGGTGTTGGTTACGGCAGTTTCACAGGGCCCAGAGTCAGCTTCGGCACCCTGTTTCGCCATGTTACCAATTCAGGACAGCAGTTTAATTTCAATATCGAAGCCTCACCCGCCAACTCAACATTCTCCAGTAATTATATTATCCCAGGCGCCGATCCGCTTCATGATAATCTGAGTTTAAATGCCACACAAAGCTATATTGATACCAACACCTATGACGAACGTCTGACAAGTCTTGGCATTACAAAAAACAAAAAAATCGGTCGTTTCACCCTGAGTCTGGGGTTATCGCAATATTTCACCGTATACAGCACCGATGCTCACACCAGTGACGAAAGCGCCAACTATTTTGTGCCCAGTTTTCAGCTTGCCTATAATGGCTTGCAAAGCAACGGATTTTTCAGCACCGGTTTTACCTGGTATGATCTGATGCAGATCTCGATCAAAACCCGATTTTCCGATAAAAGTTTTGTCAGAAATGCCATGAACCTCGGCCTATCACTGCCGTTTGATAAAAATTGGAATCGCTTTTTTGTCTCATCCAATGCCGGCATCATCGGTGTTGATGATATTCAATCTGTCGCCCCCAATTTTCGCTTCTATGCCGGCGGTATTGGTAATCTTTTAGGTTATGCCTATCAGAGCCAGGGACCGGAAGTGGATGGCAACGTGACCGGTGGACGCTATCTGGCCACGGCATCAGCCGGTCTTGAGCAGCGCATCTTTGGCAATTTCAGCACCCTTGTCGCCTATAATATCGGTAATGCCTCCAATCGCCTTGATTTCAGTGATGTCGAGATTTTAAAATCCGCCTCTTTGGGACTCAGCTATAAATCACCTCTGGGACCAATTCTTCTGTATTTAAGCCGCACATTAAACCCTGGAGACCAGCACTGGCGGCTTGATTTAAGCATTGGAGTTTCACTGTGAGCGTCTGGTTTAAATGGTTAAAAAGCGCGATATTTGCCGTGGCCAGCCTGCTATTGTTCATAACACTTTTAATCGCCTTTCTGCTTTTTACACCGGCTGGACTCAATATCAGCGCCAGCATCACCAACATGGTTCTGGCCTCCCATGGAATAAAACTGGAAGGAAAACTCCAGGGAACCATCTTAAATTTCTCAGTGCCTAAGTTCTATTACAGTGATCAAGACAGCGATATTATCATCACCAATGTTCATATCAATCCTTCCTTCTTTACCTTTATCTGGCGAGGAAGGATTGACATTCATTCTCTATCAGCAGACAAAGTCGATGTGAATATTAAATCCAATGACACCTCGCAGCAGGGTGACTCACCCTTTAGCATGCCGATGCCGCTAAAAGCTCAGAATATTTCCGTGGCTTTATTTTCTTATGGCATGGATGGCAAGTCCGTTTTCAATGCCTCGGCTATCTCGATCAACCGTTTACAAATTATTGGCGATCGACTGGATGTAGGCGAAGGCAGTCTTTCATTACTATCCGCCAAAAACACCAGAAAAGTCGATAATAACCATGAGATGAAACTGTCACTTAACAGCGGTTATATCATTCTCAACTCACCCTTTAACAGCCATTTTAGCTTGAGTGGGCATACTCGAATCAATGGAAATACCATCGACGCTAAACAGATCATCGTCAGTGGCAATTTTGACCAGGTTTTCGATATAGAGACTCGTGGGATCGTCACTCTGAAAAAGCAAAAATATCCTTTTCATTCACACAGCGTTTTTGACTACCCAAGCATCATCACCACACTCGATATCAATGATGACTTGAGTTCTATGCTTCATGCTCAGCTGAATCTGGATTTCAAGAACAAACTCGACTGGTCACTACAGTTCACGGATGGCGATAGAAATAATAAAATCAGCACCAGCGGCACCTTTGAAAGTGATGACTCTATTTTAAGCTTCAATACCAACAGCTGTGAGCTCACCCTTGGCAGTCAGACCCTTCAGTGCCAGCTTCAGTTAAAATATGCTCACAATCAACTGCAAATACCCATCTTTTCACTTCAAAATCAGCATAATAAGGATCATGTAAACATCAATGACTTCAGCTTGAAATTGCCGGATAAAAACGCGCCGATGGACTTCAGTATAAATTGGGAGGCAGCCGTGGTCAATCTTAAAAGCTATGATTCACAAATCGCCGGCAGCCTTAACTCTTCAGGCTATATCAACTATAAGAACAATACATTACAGACAGATCTGATGCTTCAAGCCGATAAGATCGACTATCGATCCCATCGGCTTGAAAGTCTAAGTTTAGCCATCGATCCAAATAACAGGTTTAGCCTGAGCATGATGCTGGCAAACAGCGTCACCAGAATTAACGCCACTGTTGATGCAACAGACTTTTCCGATTTATCGCTATTGATCAACACCATACAGGTAAGTTATAGCGGGCGTATCTGGCAGTCTGAAAAACCAGCGACGCTGGCATGGCAAAAATCAACGCTGTCACTGACACCGCTTTGTCTGAAAAATGATGATAATAATTTTATCTGCACAAATTTCACGCTTTCTGATTCCAATCAACACTTCTCTGCCGTTGGTAAGCTCAACCCTGACATCTATGCCCAGCTGACCAATATCAAACATTCCACCAGCATCGTAAGCTTCGATGCTACCTATGAAAATGATGATAAAAATTCACAATCCGGAACGCTCAACATCCATGCCTCACCGGGGCAGATCACCTTCAGCAATCCCTGGCTTAAAACGCTTAAGAGCAATGTTCTCGATAGTGAACGCAAGATGATTATCAATGCCGCTGACTTTACATTAAAACTTAATCAACAAACGGCTGGCGTCTCGGCCATTGTCGATATTCCCAACAATAATTTTACGGCCAATTTTACGGCTACAGATGTCAATTTCAAACAGCTGGATCGTGCTAAAATCAAGGGCAACAGTCAACTCAGCTTCACTGAATTGGGCTGGATCAGTCGTTTTTTTGGCAATTACCCGACGCAGATCAACAGTGGCAAGCTCGAGGGCAAGCTGTCATTAAACGGTCGGCTCCTTAATCCAGATATCAATGGAAAGCTTACATTGACTGAGGGTAATATCGAGATATTACAGCTCAACAGCCGAGTAGATCATATCAATGCCGAGCTCAATATCACACCTCCACTTAATGCGAAATTTAAACTCACGGCCGAGATTGACAAACAGCCGCTGAAAATTTTAGGCTCCGGTGCTTATAATCAGGGAAAATTCAAAAGCCAGATTACGATCAAGGGTCAGTCTCTTTCTGTCGTCAACACACCAGGGCTGAAACTGGTTATAACTCCAGATCTGATTTTTACTATCGATAATCTGGCCATGAACTTAGGCGGCACGGTGCTGGTCAATAAACTGCTTGCCAACATCGAGGCTTTAAGGGCCGCCAGCCTGCAAAATACCATCAAATATGATGTCATCTACAGTGATGCTCAAATCAACTCCACGCCAAAATCGCTACCGCTGAGGCTCAATCTCAACATCGATCTTGGGGATGAGGCCAAGCTATCAGGGCTGGGAGTGACTACCAATATTCTCGGCAACCTCGACATCACAAGCCTGCCGAACAAACCCATGTTAGCTCAAGGCATCATTCGCTTTAAAAATGGTGTCTTTAGTGCTTATGGCAAAAACTTCACCATCGGTCAGGACTCACAGATCATCTATAATGAGAGTCCCATTGAAAACCCAAATCTTGCCATCAAAAGCTATTATACGATTCCTGTTTCTGTGAAGCTGACCCAACCTGATGCCCCGGATTCACTGGGAATCGAGATCACAGGCACAGCCAGAGCTCCAAAATTAGCTCTGTTTTCCAACCCCATGCTCTCACAAAATGACATTCTGTCGTATATCCTTTTTGGTAAATCCTTATCGAATGAAAATTCGTCACAAGACTCAAGCGATGCCTTGTCTCAGGCTGCTCTTTTATTCGCGCTAAATGAGGGAGGAACTGGCATTATCAATGAATTAAAAAGTCGACTTGATCTGGCTGAATTTTCCATTGGCAGCCTGTCTTCAAGCTCAACGACCAATACGGTCAACAATAACACCACTACCAATACCAACCAAAACAATACCGCCGTCTTTATCGGTAAACAGCTGACCAATCGCATCTATCTCAGTTATGGTGTCGGTGTTTTCACCGGAGAGCAACAGGGTATTTTGACTTATGCTTTGACACCCAATATTCAACTAAAAGGCGAGCTGACGAGCTTCGATGCCGGTGGCGATATTATCTATCATACCCACTCCAGTGATTGATAATTTTTAATGTCCCTATTGATTTCGGTTAAAAAATTGATTAATTTGAATCGTTCGACATTTGATTTACATAAATATGAGGAGTGAACATTGAAAAACTCAATAAAGTATCTGCTGTCTTTATTTCTGGTCTTAAGCCTGATTATATCACAGTCCAGTTTTGCGCTTCAGGCATTACAGGAAGGTGATCAGCGCTTCTACCCAGTTGAGGCGGCTCATGGCATGGTGGCCTCTCAGGAAGCCATCGCCAGCCAGATTGGTGCCGATATTTTAAAACAAGGAGGCAATGCCGTTGATGCCGCCGTTGCTGTTGGATTCGCCCTGGCTGTAACTCTGCCTAAAGCTGGAAATATAGGCGGTGGAGGTTTTATGGTCATCTGGCTCAATAAAGAAAAAAAGGCCATTGCCATCAACTACCGTGAAAAGGCTCCGATGGGCGCCAGCAAAGAAATGTATCTTGATAAAGATGGAAATGTCGATCGCCATCTGGTCTCTGGAACTTATCTGGCATCGGGAGTCCCGGGAACGGTCAAAGGGCTTGTTTATGCCGAGAAAACCTATGGCAAACTCGGTCTTGAAAAAGTCATGGCGCCGGCGATCAAGCTGGCCGAAGATGGATTTGTCGTCTCCTACCCATTTGCCCAATCTCTGACCGAAGCCAAACAGCGTCTAGAATCCTCCAAAGAAAGCATGAAGATCTTCTTCAAAGCCAATGGAGCTGCCTATGAACCCGGTGATATATTTAAACAACCTGAGCTTGCCAAAAGTTTAAAACTCATCGCCAAGACCGATGGCAAAGCTTTCTATGAAGGCAAAATTGCCAAAGCAATCGCCAAGGATATGAAGAAAAACGGCGGACTGATCACACTAAAAGATCTCAAAGATTACAATATTGAGATCATGCAGCCTGTCAAAGGCGACTACAACGGTTATACCATCTATTCCATGCCACCACCGAGCTCAGGTGGTGTGATTCTTATCGAGATTCTGAATATTCTCAAACACTTCCCGTTGAATCAATATGGCTTAAACAGTGCCAAATCCATCAACACCCTGGTTGAGGCCATGAACTATGCCTATAATGACAGAAACAGTGACCTGGGTGATCCCGATTTTGTCAAGATGGATCTCGCTAAACTGACATCAAGCAAATATGCCGATCAAATAGCCAAAAAAATCACCCCGGAGAAACACACGCCTGCCATCGATATCGCCACCACGAAGCCACAAGATCTCGAGAGCAATCAGACAACTCAATTCAGCATCGCCGATAAAGACGGCAACATGGTCTCAAATACCTATACGCTCAACTATTCTTATGGCAGTGGCATCGTCGCCAAGGGCACCGGAATTCTTCTCAATAATGAAATGGATGACTTTACTGCCAAGGTCGGCGTTCCCAACGTCTATGGACTTATTCAGGGAGAGGCCAACAGCATCGCCCCTGGCAAACGTCCTTTGAGTTCGATGACGCCAACCATCATTTTGGATCCAAAAGGCAATCCATACATGGCGACAGGAACGCCAGGTGGGGCTCGCATCATCACCACGACGCTTCAGGTTATTCTCAATGTGTTGGAGTATCAGCTTAATCTACAAAGTGCCGTCAACATGCCCAGAATTCATAGTCAGTTATGGCCAGAAGAGATCCGCATCGAGCAAGGCATCAGTCCCGATACCATTGGTTTACTTGAAAAAATGGGAAATAAAGTCACACTTCTTCCGGCCATGGGAGCGGCCGAATCGGTGATGATCAAAGACGGCAAATATTACGGTGCTGCCGATCCACGCCGCCCTGGCGGCCTAGCCGTAGGATATTAACTTTCTCCATCTTCTGTCCTCTGTCCCCACAATAACAAAGCGCTTTGCATAAAGAAATAATGTTGATACTATGGATATTGTCGTGAAATTTTCTGTATTTCAAATAGTCTTTAATCTTTGGCAATTTCTTTTTGCTTGCTGATAGACTGGCTGAAATCACCTGAATTTTGAATGGCAACCATAAACTTTCTGGCAATCTAAAGGAATAAATATGATAACAATAGAGAATCTTAAAAAGGAATATATCGGCAAGACCAGTCGACATTGCGCTTTGGATGGTATTAATCTCAATATTGAGCAGGGTGAGATCTTTGGCATTATCGGCAAAAGCGGCGCCGGGAAAAGCACGCTGATTCGCTGCCTGAATCTGCTTGAAACCCCAACCGAAGGATCCATCATTATCGATGGCGAAGACATCACCAAAAAATCAATGCTTCAATTACGCCGAATGCGCCAGAAAATCGGCATGATATTTCAGCATTTTAACCTGCTGTCTTCACGCACAGTTTATGGTAATATCGCCTTCCCGCTTGAAATTCAGGGCATGACAAAAGCCGATATTCATAAAAAAGTCGGGCATCTTCTAAACGTCATCGGGCTGTCGCAAAAGGCGCAGAGCTATCCCGACGAGCTAAGCGGAGGGCAGAAACAGCGCGTCGCCATCGCCCGAGCTCTAGCATCTGACCCCGTGGCTCTGCTATCGGATGAAGCGACCTCAGCGCTTGATCCTGAGACGACCGATCAGATTTTACAGCTGTTAAAACAGCTCAATAAAGACCTCGGTATCACCATTGTGCTCATCACTCATGAGATGGATGTTATTCGTAAAATCTGTGATCGTGTTGCCATTATCAATGAAGGAAAAATCGAGGAAGTCGACAATGTCACCGAACTGTTTTTAAATCCAAAAACCGAGATTGCCCGCTCGTTTACGGAAAACAGCATGCATATGAAACTGCCCGATGAGATCAAGGTCAAACTCCATCACGATCCCTACCAGGCACAGGATTTAACCCCAGTTATCAAATTGACCTTTCTGGGGGAGACCATCAGCACGCCCATCATTGCCGAGCTCAATAAGAAATATGATGTCAGCTGCAATATCATTCAGGCCAATATTGAGCGCGTCCAGTCACAGTCTGTAGGCGTGACCGTCTGCCATATTCTCGGCCAAAAAGGCAACTGGGAAGCCGCCCTTAATTTCTTACATCAACAACAAATCAAAATGGAGGTTATCGGTTATGCTCACGCAACTGCTTTCTAATCTGGCGCTTGCTACTTGGCAGACTCTCTACATGGTGTTTGTCGCCACGGTAATCTCCATAATCGGCGGACTCATCATTGGCATTCTGCTGTTTTTAACCCAAAAAAAACAGTCACTGCCGGCGGCTCTTTTCAATAATATTGCCGGTTTTATCGTCAATGTCACCCGCTCGATTCCCTATATTATTCTCTTGATTCTGCTATACCCGGTTACCAAACTGATCGTCGGCACAACCATCGGAACCACAGCCTCTATTGTGCCATTAGCCATCGCTGCACTTCCTTTTTATGCCCGATTGGCAGAAAGCGCCATATCCGAGGTTGACAAGGGATTGATTGAAGCCGCTGAAGCCATGGGCGCGACTCGTGGCCAGATCATCATGAAGGTACTCTTGCCTGAAGCAAAAACCCTTCTTGTCGATGCGGCAACCTTAATGGTCATCGGTCTTATCGGCTACTCAGCCATGGCTGGTATCGTCGGCGGTGGTGGTCTTGGTGATCTTACCTATTTTCAAGGCTATAATGATGGCAATGACTTTCTTTTATATGGTGGTGTTGTTCTCCTCATCATCCTGGTACAATTGTGTCAGTCCTATGGCAGCTATCTATCAAAAAGCAAAAGACTTCATGGCATCTGGATTTTAACCGTAGTTCTTGTTGCAGGCACAGCCACCCAGATCGGTTATACTGCCTATACAACCGCAACGGAGTCACGCAACAGCATTACCGTGGGCTATATCCAATCGCCTGAGCAAAATAAAATCATGAATTTGGCCAAAGACATCGCCAAAGAGAAATACAACCTCAATGTCAGGCTCATCTCTTTTGGTGACTACAACCTGCCAAATCGTGCCTTGAACGATGGTGAGCTTGATGCCAATGTCTTTCAGCATATTCCATTTCTGGACAATCAGATCAAGCAATTTGGCTATAAAATCATGCCAATCGGCAAAACCTTCCTCTATCCGATGGGGCTTTTTTCCAAGAAGATTCAAGCGCTAAATGATGTGCCGATGCATGCCAAAGTCGCTATCCCTAATGATCCGACCAACAAGGGACGCGCCTTGATGATTCTACAGGACACAGGTTTAATTACCCTTAAAAAGGGTGTGACCTGGAAGGCAACACTCAACGATATCGTCTCTAATCCTTATGATCTGGATATCATTCCCTTGCAGGCCGACCAGATTCCAAATAATCTTGACAGCGTCACCTTGGCGGTGATTAACAATGACTTTCTGGCTAAGGCTGGGCTGACATTAAAGCAGGCATTATTCGTTGAACCAAAAGATTCGCCATTTGCCAATATTATCGTCGTCGCCGATAAAAATAAAAACGATCCTCTGCTTAAAGAATTTGTCGAAGCCTATCAGACGCCTCAGATTGCTAAACTGGCTGCCAAACTCTATCCAGACGATGCGGCCATTCCGGCTTGGTAATTTTTTATATCACCGCCGGATAAAAAGGACAGTAGGCGCTATACTATAGGGGGTAACATGCCCATCTATTAAGGTAACCATCATGCCCTACAAGCAACACAATCTTCTGGAAGAAGCTAAAAAATCGCCGCTTAGCATCGCACTGTCTGGTCTTGTCTGCATGTTTGACTACGGTCTTGGCAAAGGACATCTTCATATCGGCAAAGCCAAACATATACTCTACGGCCTGAGCGTTCTATTTTTCATCATCATTCTGCCTTTGATTGCAACCATCAGCGCCTGGCCGTTACCCTCGATTTTCATGCACGCTATTTTCGCTCTTGGACTTAAGCTGATGATGGTTTTTTTCACCGGCAGTTTTATTGTATTTGGTGTGTTTCAGACCCTGCATCGCAAAGACGTCATCGAGACGGCTTGTAAAATCCGTGAAGTTAACGAGCGCTTCAAGCGCATGTTGTACTTTAATCAGAAACTCATGGGGCTTCTGTGTTATATCATGCTGATGATTCTTATTAGCGTCATACTCACCGCATTGCCAATCGCAAACAGTATCGGCGCCTTTATCGTCGCCTTCTTCTATCTCATACTTTTGATGAATATCTTCGTACAGCTTATCTTAATTTTCACCATTATCTACGTTTCACTGACGATAGAGTCAAGCAATCGCATTAATGCCTTGCTACAAAAACGCGAATAAGTTTTTCTGTATGCTCTAAACGTTTAGGGGTGTGTCTAAAATAAATTCCCTTTTCCTTGCAAGACATAACGCAGGTACAACAATCGTCATCATCGCTTGGCGATGATCCATGTGATTATCCTGAGGGCGGCAAAAATCGTACGTGCTTAGGCAAAAGTCGTATCTTGGTTTTAGTCAAAAAAATGACATATTGACGAACATTGTACTATTCTTTTCTTATTAATAGATCATTTTTTGATAAAAAAATTCGCCGATATGATGTATACAGACAGTCACAGTGATCATGTAAAATTAAGCTATTATGGAGAAGTGGAGAATGTTCGCTTTATGATTGTCTGTCCCCACGCCTCGATGGGACTTCCTTTTCTCAATCGATTTCCAGAAATTTACACCGCCATCAAAGTGCCGATTATGCAATTTATGCGCTATCTGAGCGTAGAACAGGATTTCGGCTCTGGCGAACTTGCTCACAATATCGCCCGTTTTTTACATGAAAATTTTCAGATCAACACCTTGATCGTGGAGCCACAGATGCCAAGAGCCATTTTGGATCCCGGGCGCATCTATCCACACTGCATTCGTAACATCATCGAATTCCAGCAATATCCAAAGCTGTATGAAAACCTTCGCCGAGTCCACCAGCACTATATTTCCAGGCTCAATCATCTGATCGAGCTTCTTAATTCACGCCGCGGCATACTCCTGGATCTTCATACCATGTCTCCATTCTCACCCGAGCATACAAAAGAAGAATCCTATACCGAGGCGATGCTTGAAACTCCCTCTACTTTAGGCAGATATACCGAGATCTATCTTGTCGCGCATCGCAATGGTATCAAACGAGACATCCAGTTTTTAACCGGTGATCCAGATCATCATGTCTATGCCGACCCTGTTTTTCTTGCCAATATGACTAACCAGTTCAGTAAAAATGGATATCAAATCGCCTATGACAGACCCTATCGCATTGCCAGCCATCTAATGGGGTTTCAGCTGATGAAGAAAACCAGAGCCGCCAGCATCGACATTCCTAAGCATTACTTAAGCACAAAAGATAGTCATGATCCTGAGTTTGACCTGTCAAATCTTATCATCGACGATCAAAAAATTCAGAAAATCGGCCAAAATCTGGCGATTGCCGTCGGAAATACCTTATATGGAGATGACAGATGACAACGATCAATATCTCGGAGAAAATGTGGGGCAAAAAAGCCATTCATATTCCCAACATCACCGATTTATTCGGTATTGAGCGAGTCGGCGGTTTTGCCGATAATTATCAGACTCGCGTGTTATGCCTTCTGGCTAAAAGACATAAACTCATCCTGCCTGAACGCCATCGGCAATCTTCTTTAGAGCTGATTAAGCACTTCAATGATCTCGGGTTCGATCACTTCAATGCTGACCAGCTCATCTTTCTCAACGACAATGGCAATAAAACCGAAATTGCCGCTTTGACCCTTGCCTTAAGTGAGAATATTCCTGAGCTTACATCGACAGACTATCGAACGCTGGTGCCTTTTGTCACCACCCATAACACCAATCTGCTGGCGACGAAATTTAATAAAAAACTGCGTATGAACTACTCGATGTCGACGCTTCTCAATGACAAAGCCCATCTTCGAGAGCTTTTGATTGAGAAAGGGATTCGGGTTCCTGGCGCTTATAGAGTCTCCATCTATGGCGATGACTATATACAGAAATCCATCGCCATTTATGAAATGCTTAAATCTCAAGGAATCAAAGAGTTTGCCGTGGTCATCCCTCAGGCCTGCTCAGGGTTTGGCATATTGCGCTTTAAAAATAAATCTCAACTGCTTAAGCTCATCTCCAAACCAGACTTCACCGAGTTTCTAATCGATCCTTGGTACAGCGATAATATCGGTTCTCCATCCTTTCAGGTCTTCATCCGCTGCGAGACATGGAGAGCGGAACGCGAGGTCGAGTAGACCCGGGTAGT
>JBMSHD010000024.1:0-21788 GCA_049416425.1 Francisellaceae bacterium
GATTTTGTATATGGATATACAAAATCTATTATGAGGCCCGAGGCACCCAGTTTTTCTGCTTCGAAGAAGATGACATTGGCGTTGTTAGAACAGCAGTCCTAACGTTTTTAAGGAATGTGTCTGAAATAATTTTCCTTTTTCTTGCCAGGCATAATTAGTTGCAATAATCGTTATCATCGCTTGACGATGATCCATGTGATTATTGTGAGAGCAGCAAAAATCGTATGTGCTTAGGCAAAAGCCGTCAGTACCATTGCCAATGTTATACTGCCCACGTAGATTGCTTTGTGGCGTCTCTACTATCCTGTATCGTCTTACAAATAGCCCTGCGCAATCCATACCACGGGCGTTCAATGGATAAAGCAATTGCTTTATTGTTCCATTTCACTCTGTCGCGGCAATGACGAAAAACAAGATTTCACAGTGGTTATAGATGGGAAGTTCTTTTGCGCACATTTTTAACCTTAAAACAAAATTATTATTATCTTAAAAACACTATATTTAACTTTGCATTATTTTCGCTATATAGTTAAGGCAATAGCAAAATAAGCGAGTAGAACAATGACTCAAATTCATGAGATTAAAAAAAAGAGAAACGTAGAGGTTGCAATTATTGGTGCCGGCACAGCAGGTCTTTCGGCAAGGCGTGAAGTGGCGAAGCTGACCGATGATTACATCGTGATTGATGGTGGAGATATGGGTACGACCTGCGCGCGGGTCGGTTGTATGCCTTCGAAGGTATTGATTCAAGTGGCCAATGATTTTGCCAGACGTCAGGTTCTTGCTGATGAAGGCATCGCCGGAGCCGAATATCTGTCTGTCGATACCGGAGAGGTAATGGCTTATGTCAGAAAACTGCGTGATCGTTTCGTTCGAGGGGTATTTAATGACATGAGCCAGTGGCAGGATAAGCTGCTTAAGCACTATACCCGTTTTGTCGATACCCATACTCTTTTGGTTGGCGATGAAAAAATCCATGCCAAGAAGATTATCATCGCCACAGGATCGACGCCGATTATACCGAAGAATTGGCGGCATCTATGTCAGCATATCATCGATACCGATGCTTTTTTTGAGCTTGAGCAGTTGCCTGAAAAAATGATCGTCATCGGTTTGGGCGTGATCGGTATCGAGCTTGGTCAGGCTTTAGCGAAGCTAGGTGTTGATGTCACATTGGTTGGTCTGGGTAAATCCATTGGGGGGCTTAGCGATCCTGAAATTCAGGATTATGTGGCCAAACAATTTAACCAACAGCTCACCATTTCATTAAACGGAGCAGAGCTGATTGGCGAATCCGACGACGGCAGGCTGATCGTTGAGATCGATGGTCGGGTGGAGCATTTTGATAAGGCGCTATTGGCTTTAGGACGCCGTCCCAATTTGGAATCACTGGATCTTATTGCCGCTGGTATCTCTATCGATAATCGCGGTATGCCCGAATACAGTGAGACGACCTATCAGCTTGATGATCAGGCGCATATCTATCTGGTTGGCGATGTCAATGCTCAGCGTCCTTTGTTGCATGAGGCCGCCGATCAAGGCAGAATTGCAGGCTTTAATGCCGTCAGAGATCACAATCAGTGCTTTGCCAAGCGCACATCGTTGAGCATCACCTTCTGTGAGCCAAATATCGCGACTGTCGGTAAACGATATCATCAACTTAGAGAGGAGGAAGTGGGTTTTATTACCGGTAGAGTCAGCTTTGAGGGCCAGGGTAGAAGCATCGTCAAGCATAAAGAGCAGGGGCTTTTGCATATTTATGCCAGAAAAGCCGATGGTAGAATTTTAGGTGCCGAGCTTCAGGCTCCCGATGGCGAGCATTTGGCACATCTTCTAGCGTGGGCGATTTCCAATCAGATGACTGTTGATGAAACATTGGCGATGCCATTTTATCATCCGGTCGTCGAGGAAGGGGTGAGAACGGCCTTGAGAGACGCCTCAAGACAGCTCGATATCAAAGAGCATGATATGGAGCTGTTTCGCTGTGGTGACACTCCGATTCGTTAACCCAGATCAATTTGTAAGGCGGCAATGGCAGCCAGTTGAGATTGGATGTTAAACTTCTGGGATTCGATGCTAAACTCAACGGTTTTCATATTAATTTTAGTTGAGCTTAGACTTATGTTTGAGGCGCCATTTTCTGCCGTAATTTTAGTTTTATCGAGTGTGATCGCCTTTGTTGCATCAGCCAGTTTGATTGCACCTTTTTGATCATCGAGTATGATGCTGAGCTTATTGGTTTTGATCTCTACTAGACCTGATTTTGCCTTTATGTTGATCTCACCATTTGCGGTTTTGATTCTGAATATTTCATTTTTAGAATCAACATCTAGCTGAATGCTTTTACTAAGAATGGCTACTCTGTCGTCAAAAGCGTTGAGGTCGATGGTTACACTCGTATCATCCTGCTGAGCATTTAATGCAATCCCAGGATCCGATTGGCGAATACTATGTTTAATCTTAGCCATAACTCTCCCTTATGTGGTACCACGTGCTTTGGCTCTTATTTTATTAAAAACACTGGAATCTTTATTAAGTTTGTCATCAAGCCATTGTGTATGCAATGAATCATCTGATTTAAATTCATTCTCTGGATTGGCATACATAGAAAGATAATAGGCCAGAGAACCATTTTGTTTGTGGTTGGGAAAATGTTTAAATTCACTCTTAAAATTATCATGGAATGCCAGTATATAGTTTGTAACAGCCTCATGA
Source organism: Francisellaceae bacterium (assembly GCA_049416425.1). Taxonomy (GTDB): domain Bacteria; phylum Pseudomonadota; class Gammaproteobacteria; order Francisellales; family Francisellaceae; genus JBMSHD01. The sequence goes on from JBMSHD010000024.1 coordinate 2,716, forward strand.
CGATCTTGGGAATGCTTCAGATCGATCGTGGCATAGGATTCAATTTGGCGTGAGCAGAAGATAATGGCATTTTTAAGCAGATTTTTTAATAGATAGGCTCGTGTCTGTCCTTCTATACCGTGACGATGAATATAGCCATAGCCTTTGCTCTTGAAGCTGTATTTGGTCAAGGCCATTATGATATTCAATGCACTTGTGGCACCGGCATCAATACCCATGGACGGAATTTTTTTGGGCAGATATTCAGTCAGTGAGTCGCCTGCCTTCATAGTGAATTTATTAATGTATTGTTCCAAGGCAAATGTCATTCTGGCAGACGACTGTAAAAAATATTGGTAGAGTTCATGATTTTTATTGGAATTAAGGTTGTTGATCGTTGAATGTGGGCCTTGCATCGCCATAAATTGATGATGATAATTTTTAAATTTCTCTATCTCTTGTGATGAAAATAAGGACTCAAGCAGTCTGGAAGAATGTGGGGTGCTGTTGGCGCTCATGAGATGGTAGACGGACAGTAGTAATTTATCTTCGCTAGAGATACTCTTTAAATTTGTTTTATTGTTGATAAATAAACGTTCGGGCTGATTCTTATAGGTCATTAACAATAATTTTATATAGTTTTCAACGGCCTTTAAAGTGTTTTTTAGCCCAGTAGTTCCCTTGGCAATATTATGAAAATAGCCTGAAAGATTAATAGTGGCGTCGGGATCTTGTTGTGAGGAGCCGTCTATATTGGCAATAGAAGCTTGATGAAAGCAGGCAAGGTAGATAAAAGTAGACAGTGATGTGATGGCGGCAGAAGATTGTTGCCGTTTGACAAAAAGATCCAGCGTATTAATAACGTGTTCAATTGTGCTGTCTTTGCTCATCTCTTGCTGCCAGTAGCCGGCCTGTTCCTTGCCAAAACCACTGATTTGATGGTCATGGATGTGTTTGCCGAGCCGTTTGGCAATGGCGCTTTTATTATCAAGAATGGTGGCGACTTCTAAATAGCTTTGTACACCGTCTAAAAAGGCAGCTTGTAATTCATCGGCTGAGCTGAATTTCAAAATATTGATATGCATGTTGCTTCTCCTTCCCAAAACGCATCGTTTGATCTGATCAAAATTTATACAATTAAATTAATATAAAATAATCCTTAATATTTCTTTTTATATTTATCTTGAAAATAGCTTACATATAATATACCATAAAATAAACAATTTTTGGCTAATTATCGATTAAAAGAATTTTTGTGAAAAATTAGAGAGAAGGAGGATGCCATGGCGGTTAATAAAGATATTCCAAAATCACGGATTACGATTACCTATGATATGGAAGTCGATGGTGTGAAAAAAAAGAAGGAATTACCTTTTAAACAATTGGTCATTGGTGATTTATCATTGGGAAATTCCAATGATAGAAATGTCGCCTTGGCTTCACGACAGATTCATGATGTTAATAATGCATCGCTGGCCGATGTGATGAAAGCCATGGATATCAAGCTTAATTTACGTGTTCCTAACCATGTAACCAACGATGAAGCAAAGATCGATGTTAAATTAAAATTTGATTCGATGAAGGCTTTTGAGCCAAATCAGATTGCAAATGCCATTCCCGAGCTTCAGATGCTCATTGAAATAAAGCGGCTGATTACCGAGTTTGATTCGCTCGTCGATAACAACCGGAAGCTGAGAAATCTAATCAATCGTTCTTTAAACAATGAAACAGCATTAAAACAGATTCAATCACAGTTGCCGGAGTCACAGACTTACCGATTAACGGCACAGCCGATGAATCAGAAGGAGGATTAAAATGTCAGAAGTCGCTATTAATACTATAGATGAAGCCGTCACCGAGGTCAGTTGCAATGATCTGTTGCTGGCCGCTGGATTTAGTGAGATGAAACAGTATGAAGTCATTCCTCAGGAGAATCTCAATCAAGGTGTGACATCGGCCAGTTATGAGTCTCGCCTTTTGACAGCATTGTCGATTTTAATCAATAACATGGGGGAAGGAGACCATCACATCGATAAAAATTTGATTCGCAAAGTGCTGAACCGAATAGATGAAATTTTAGGCTACCAGGTTGCTGTTGTGATGTCTGATCCAAAATTCAGACGACTTGAACAAAACTGGCGGTCGGTGCATGAAATTGCGAAATCGATGGATTTCAAAACGACAAAACTTGCCATTATGGATGTCGATAAGGAAGAGCTGGCCGAGGACTTTGATGCCTCAAGCGTCGATGTCAGTGGGGGGGACTTCTTCCACAAGGTCTATGTCGAGGAGTATGACCAATATGGAGGGGAGCCTTATAGTGCCATTATTGGGTTGTATGATTTTGATAAGACAGACGAAGATATTGCCTGGTTGTCGGTGATGGGTAAAGTGGCAGAAGCCTCTCATGCTCCCTTTATTGGAGCAGTCGCTCCTCGTTTTTTTGGATGTGAGCACTTTGCCGAAATTGCCGATATCAAGGATATCGATGGGCTTATGGCGCACCCCAAATACGGCCAGTGGAATGCCTTCAGGCACACAAAAGCAGCGGGTTATATCGGTTTGACGCTGCCTAATTTTATGTTAAGAGCACCCTATGATCCGGCAAATAATCCGGCAGGCAAAGGCGTTTTAGATGGTTTTGATGAAAGTCTGGTCTATGAGAGCCCTTACGAGGCTTGCTTATGGGGAAATGCAGCGGCTCTTTTTGCGAAAAATTTAACGCGATCCTTTGAAATCACCGGCTGGTGTCAATCGATCTGCGGTCCAACCAGTGGAGGCTTGGTATCGGGTTTGCCGATTTATAATTACAATTACCGAGACCCGAATGACTATGTGCTTCCCGTGAATTTTTTGATTCCAGATCATAAAGAGCTTAGCCTGGCGAATGCCGGTTTCATCGGGCTTGTCTATGAGAAGAAAACGGCAAATGCCTGTTTCTTCAGCGCACAGTCTGTAAAAGCCTCAGAGACTTTTGAAGATCCTTCAGACAGTGAAAACAGTCAGTTGACGACGAAGCTGCCTTATACCTTCTCAATCTGCAAAATTGCGCATTATGTCAAATGTATTGGGCGTGATGAGATTGGTTCTGAGAGTGATGATGCGGTCATCAGCAACAAACTAAATACCTGGATCAGTCAGTTTGTCACCAGCATTCCCAATCCAAATACGCTGACGCGATCGTATTATCCTTTCAAGGCGGCGACTATCGATGTCAGTAAGCAGGCTGGGATGGCCGGATGGTATAAATGCCAGATTCAGATTTTGCCTCATATTAAGTTTGAAGGAATGGAAGTTACCTTAAGGTTAGAGACACGTTTAGGCTGATAAGTCTTTGGCTTATTAAAAGTCGAATAAAATATCACTGTGCCTAAGCATGGGATATGGGTGAATCAACAATAGATGAAGGAGTAAAATCATGAGAGATTTAAAAGAATATGTTAATCAAGACAGTGATACTCTATCACTGAATGTGCCGTCGCTTGAAAATGCACAGGTGAAAAATTCGGCATCGATGATGGAACCAAAATTGTTGCTAAATGCCAACTTCAAGCTGTCTATTGACGGTAAGGATATTAAATTAACCCCTTTTGCGGCGGTGTATCCAGGTGGCGTTACCGAAGCGGCTACCGACGTTACGGGTGCGCTTCAGCATTTAAGTGTCGGTATGTCGACATTGGGTGTGAATCAGAGTAATTCACTGGTGATTGCCGTGACGATGCCAACCTACGTTGAGCTGGTATCTGCTTATGAGGCGGCGAAGAATCACAAGACACCGGAGATCATCATCACCATTGCACCGGATAGTCTCTCTGCCGGGCAGTATTTCTTCAAACCCTTTGATAATAGCAAAGGCAAGTGGGGAAATATGATCGATATTAAGACCACAGCGGCGTTTATTTCTACCGATGAGCTTAATTACTCAACTTATGGTGGTGGTGCTACGGGCTCCAATGCAGTGGGAATATTACAGTTTAACAATATTCGTGCGTTGGCAAATTTTGACGTTTCTCTGGCAACCAACATGAGCAATGATAGTGCCAAGATGGTGGTGAAGGTGCTGGCTAATAATTCGGTTCCTGCTGGATAAGCGATGATGAGGACAGGTTATGAGCGATATCAACTGGCAACTCGGTCAAGCCCTGCTACCCGAACATCTTAAATTTCAGCAAAGAGCGCTGCAGCATTATGCCGTCAATCTTACCCGCTCGATATGCGGTCTTAAAGAGGGGATTATCGAGCTTATCGTCGATGAAGATCAGCTTGAATTGGGTGTTCTTGAGATTAAACGATTGTCGTTTATTTTAGCAAATGGACGCTTTATCGATACCGAATTTAATGCTCGAGTGTCAAAATTAAGGCTGACTCCCGGGGAGCGATTAAATGGTATTGCGGAGATTTTTATCAATATTGATATGGCAGCCGTGTTGGAAGTGGAAACCTTTGAAGGCCAGGAGATTGATGTCGCCCTAAATGCTTTGACACCTGTTGAGAGGTTTGACAGTAATGCCCGATCGCTTCAGTTTAAGCTGTTGGAATTATTCTATAATGAAGAAGATAAGCGATGGCAGTTAACAGAATTTACGCCAAATCTGATTAAGATGCCTTATCTCTTTGGGCGCCTGTTCTATCAGAGGATCAGGCAGTCTATCACCCGGCTTGAGAGTCTGATGTTTAAGACAAAAGAGCGAGGACGGTTCAATCAGAAATATCCCCTGGTGGCTATGGTAGTCAATGAGATTGAATATTGGCTGGAAGGGCAAAATAAGCACAGATATGCAGAAACGCTATCGGTTATTGAGATGTATTTATATCGTCTGCTTCAGGTTCTTAGCCTTTTGCAGCTAAATCTCATGCCAGCGATATCTCATGCTGGAACACAGTTGATGACCATCAATCACCTGTTATTGGCGATTGACGATCTATTAAATAAAAAACAGAAAAAAAAGGATGTCGAGCCGTTGTTATATCAAAATGGCATTTATCAAAGTCAGGTTTTAGCGGATGCTTTTTTCATGGCTGAGTATTGTTATCTGGTCGTTGAAGCCAATCACAGTTTCGAGGTTAATGAATCGCTTTTGAAGGTTTTTGCCCCCTCACAGGCAAACGAAATTTTGACAAAAGCACTTCCGGGAATTGATTTTCATAGCGTTGTAAATCAACCGGATATTCATTTGTTGTTTCCTGATGCCATCGAAATTTATGGCTTAGATCAGCAGGGACAGCACTGGAGTGATGTCATGAATGATAAACGCTTATGTGTGCAGTCGGCGCAAATTTTTCCAGAAGATATCAGACTGTATCTAAGCTATGTGTAACAGCACGAGGTGAATCGATGAATATTAAGATAGTATTGAAAGCGCTTGATCATGAGCGTCTCGTTGTTGAAGATACGCTGGAGGCTTTTGAGTCAATCTATCACCTGGTTGAAGAGGAGGCTTATCAAGATGTGATAGCTCAGTGCATGGAGAAATTTGAACAAGGAATTGTTGACAGGCGTTATGTCTGTTATGTCGTGTTTGCGTTGTGGTATGAAGCAAAGGAAATGAGTAGTCTGGTTGAGATCTTGGCGGCATTGTCCGAGATTCATTCGTTTTTTTATCGGCAGATTCAAAATGACCATTTAAGTAGCAAGCGTTATTTGGCTGCCGTAGCCTGGCTCCACGAAAAGCTTTATCAGCATGTCGAATTTTTAGAGCGGCTGGAACCAGGTGGCAGACCAGCCGGTGATAAAGCACTATTTTTATCTGAGCTTTCAAAATATGGTCGGTGTTTTATCGAGCTATTTGAGCTGGATGAGATCGTATCGCTGTCGAGATTGTCGCGTTTGTGGCAAGATATAAAGATCAGGCCACTAAAGCCGAAACTGCAGTCCGAAGAAACGGTTGATATCACCGTTGATATCAAGGAACCTAAAACGCATGCATCAACGTCGCAGATGCATGCGTTTTTTGATGAGAGCCGCCATGAAACCGAGGCTATGCACAGTGAAAAATGGCGATTGTTATGCAGACAGATCGATATTTATCAGAAGCTGGTGACAAAAAAGCAGTGGTTGAAAGCGGCGGTGGCCAAAAGAGCGATTATCGAGGCAATGAGAACGTTTAATCCCATTGACTACTTTCCAGCAGTATTCTATCCATTTTTTGCAACAAATATTAAAAGTTTTCAACACGTAGCCGAGCAAGAGCGGTGGATGGATCATCCTGTGAGTGAAGACCTTATGGTGATGTTTAATGCCGATGTAGAGCAGTTTTATTTATCTGAAAATCCACCCATGCTAGAGGATCTGGCTTCTTTATCGAGGGAATATGGGGAGCATGGCTTTAGCCTGTTATCTCAAGATTTTGCCGGCGGTGAAAATGTTAGCGATCAGGAGGATGAAGCAGAATCTGAAAATACAATAAACTGGTAGTCCTGTTTGGAAGATAGCAGCGGTTTTGACTGAATCTACAACAACATGGAGCAGGCCAAAAAGAATGGGAAAGAGATCATTTAACCTGTTTTAGAAAAGGTGCTAAGATGACAGAGACAACAAAATGGCAGATTTTAAATCGGATCAGTATGGAGGAGCGGTATCTGGATTCCTTATCGCAGCTTGAGCGTGAAAGGCTCAAGACGTTGTTTCACCTGCATGAACCGCAAAGTCTTGTTGATGCACTTTTTGCTGAGGTCTATCATCATTGGTTGAGTCGCCATCAATGCCAGTTTATCGAACAGGGGAGGTTGCAGGTTCGTATTCTACCGCTTGGTAAATCGCTCCTTGTAGAGACTGATAAAGCATTATCACTGCACAGCATCCTGATTGAGGATTTGGTCGTTTATACCAGATCCTATGGTTTTTCAGTTGAGATTGGTTTTTATCTGCCTTATTCTCAGAAGGATTCAAAGGCGTTTTATGATCTGTTATTGGCAGATGCGCCGTTTGCAATCCATATTCGCTTTTGTCAACTTCAATTGAAAAACGAATCGCTAGAGCAGGATAAAAAAAGTGCCTGGCAATTGGAGGGTTATATCGACACCTCCAAGGATGACCATAAACGGTTTACTGAAAACAGCTTTCGGTTGTCTCGGCATGAACAGAGACGTTTTCTTTATTGCCGTTTGAAATTTTGCGATGTGTTGGCCTTTGCCGCGAAGAGGCATCACCCGATTATGGTGGTCAATGACAAAAGTTATGAAGAGATATTCAGATTAATCCTAAAGCCGTTTGAAACACTGTGCCGGGTAAAGATTGATAAAAGTGCCGAACAGCTGATGCTAAAGCGTCCCTGGGTGGCGATAAACTGTAGAGCACCTCGGGTTTCAGCCTATGATTATATCCTTCGAACGCTTAAGTTTTTCAAGCTTGGCCTTTATTATGATTATAGCGCGACACCGCCTGGCTATACCATATCTGCTATGGTAAAAAATACACAAACAAAAACACAGATTCTTCCGGGGATATCGATTGATGTATTGCTGCGTCAGCAATCTGCCAAGATGCCTGGAAAATGGTATTTTAAGAATCATCAGTGGCAGACGGAAGCGAATTCTACGCAGCCTTATCAATTTGATGAAAACACAATGTATCCGGGTTATGCCGATAGTATCTGTTTGAATCAAACGACCGCAAGTTTTGATTATCATTGTCAGCAGCAGCAGGCCGAGATTGAGCGTCAAGCGATAAAATCATCGAGCCTTAAACTAAAGCTGCGATTTCCACCATGCGGCTTCTCACCACTGCCGATGAATGGTTTTCGTGTTGAGAAAACCTTTATCTCTTGTTTGCTTGAGCCTGATTCAGACTATATCATCACCGAATTTGATATCCACTTTAGCGCTATAGATTCGGTGGTTAAGACGGTAGGCAGTCAAGCTTTGGCGCAAGTGAGCTCGACAAAAACACAGATCGATTCGGCTGAATTTAATTTATGCCATGGTATCACGATCAATCTGACCATTGTGCCCAAAGATAAACTCTCTCAAGTCTATCCTGACTTTAATGATGATATCCTTCCGTTTAAGACGCTGGCACTGATAAGTGATGGAGGCACAAATCAATCGCGTTCATATCATATGGTTGATGCCATGATGACAAAAGTTTTAGATATCAACAGCAATATTCAGTCCTATCCTCATACGCTGGTCACAGAAGATGATGAGCTGTCCGATCAGCAGTTGTGTTATCAGCTTCAACTGCCGGCTATTTTGAAATCAGAAGCTTCTCAGTCAACGCTTTTTATATCACTGGCCTATCGTCCCCAGACAGATCATGCTGTGTTGCCATTTAGAAAGGGTAGCGTTGTAGAGTTGGCATTGTATCAGGAGACGGCCGAATTTATACAGTTGCGTTGGCATAGCCTGTTGGATAAAAATCTGGATAAAGACAGGCAGCATAATAAATTGACCTTTGGTTGTGATGATAGTGCCGGTATCGTCCATCAGGCAGAGATCAGCAGACTCAATGACGGGCTATTTCGGCTTTATGCCAATAATGCTAAAAACAGTGCTGTTATCCTCAGCAATAACGAGGCGCTGGATATTATTTATCAAAATATTGAGAAAGAGGGGGAGAAATGATCAGCAGTATCCCATTGATTGCCGGAGTTGTATTGGGTGTTATAAGCGGTTTTTTTCTGCTTAGGGCGTTTATTTTTAAACTCAGCTGGATCACCGCTTTTAAAACAAAACTCTCCAAGCTCTTAGCCTGGCTTTTCGGTGTGACCGAATTAACGCCGATTTATTATCGCTTTTATCGCAGTTTGGCCTGGTATCAAAAGCTTTTTTTCAGACGTTATAGACGCATCATCTTGATCGACCCTACCTATGAGGGCAACAAAGAATATGGCTTGGATATTTATAAATATCAGATGTCTGTTGTGCTTGTTATAAACCCTGATAGGCTTGAGCAAGCTCAATTACCGATGCGTGTGATATTCAAATTTTTACACAAATTACTACGTTCAAAGCTTAACCTGTGTATGATTAGAATAGATATCGAAAGACAAGCCCTGGATCCTATGGAACTCGGGAAAAGCATTTCCAATGTCTTAGACATCATCGCCCGATATATGAATTTACCGTTGGATTATGTGTTAAATTTTCAGCACGATGAAAGCGATGCCGGTGCAATAGTATGGCATAGATTGGCGGAAAGCAGCAAGGCTCAGTCTATATTCTGGGATAGGCAATATGGTGACAAGCTCTGGCTTGAGAATCTGTTTAGTGATTCAGAGCATTATCATCTACAGTTTGACGATAAAACCACTAGCGCCGAGATGGTGGCTTTATATCATTTTTTAAATCAAATTCGCCATGCGACAAGTGCCAGCCGTTTATCAGAGTATCCATCATCGACGAGTCTTAACTACCGGGGATTTGTTATCACAGCAGCTCAGATTCCGATGCTTGAGGGTTTTCCTCAAATGCTGAACCGTCGATTTAGACGTTATCGTCTGCCCTGTGTGCTGAAAAATGCTGGCTTTGCTTTCGTGTTTCTGGCTGGAAGCATTGCCATGGCCAGTGGTTTGATTCAATTATCCATGCAGCCACAATCAAGCGTGGAATCTGTGCTTGACAGTCATAAAATCACGATTGAGCGCGCGACAGTCGAAGATTATAAAGCCTCTCAGCGGCTTTTTTTGTCTGACTATCATGCGAGTCTTTTGCATTATCTATACCCAAATTGGCTGGTTGAGAAAATGCTTAGGCAGCGATGGCAGCACCAATTGCGAGCCGCTCTTTTAGAACGAAACATGGCTCAAGATATGATGGGTTCTCATGACTTGATATCGAAATTGCCTATCACGGATTTCCAAAAACTGCACGCCAGGATCAAGAAAAATATCTGGCTTTGGTCTTATGTCAGCGGTGTTTCTATCCCGACTATAAATCTCTGGCTTAGGCTGTCTGATCAAACGGACTATCTTTATAATCGAGTTCTACCTTCCAGAGCCACTCGATTATCAGGTGGCGAAAAAAATAAATTAATCGCCGAGATCAAGCAATATGTTGAGTCCTTTGACAGCAGCAAGCTTGAGGCAAATTTTAACTATCCTAAGGCCAAAAGTCACCAGGCAATGACGATATTATGGCTTAATCAACTTCTCAGTTATCCGGAGATTTCGGGAGCTTTGCATCAGAGAATCAGTGCAATTTTAGACGATCAAAATGTCACACTGTCTGCAAAGGAGATGTCCATTTTTGATCGCTATGCGACGATACTTCAGCTAAAGCAGAGTGTAGGAAGTCTTAAACCTACAAAGGATATCGATCAGCTGGTTGCCGCCATCGAGTCTGTCTATGCCACGGTGAAAAAACGTAGCGTGGGTCAGACCGTTATCAATCAAAAATTTAATATTATCACGCAATATATCCTCTTGCTGTTACAGAATCAGTCAGAACTGCCTCTATTTGCCGATATTCAATCCTCTGAGTATTACAGTAAAGATTTCTACCAGAACCAGGTATCTTCGTTGTATCGGCGGCTATCTGAATTTCTGGAACAGGCAGGCCGTCAGACAGAAGACATCATGGCATTAAAAAGGCAACTGATTCCCTATTTTACTCGGTATGATAAGGACTATGCTCAGTATTATCTCAATAGTCTGGCTCAAGCGCTAAATGTAAATTCCGGCCATGGTGATGAGGATGACAGACAGACAGCAATGGCGGTTTATATCGCCACGTTCAACAAAAATGCTTTGATGATAAAACTGCCTGATATCATTGCAGATATTAAGAAAAACATCATGACGCTATCAGCAGATAAACAGCAGCCGCCAATGAAAAACACCATCGATCTATTTGTCAATTTTGATCATTTTGTTCAAAACAGTGAAAACTATCAGAACTTGATGGCTTTTTATGCCAGTTTACTCCAGCTGGGTTCCGGTTCACTTTACAACTATTATGATGGTTCACAAGCCAACTTCAAACAACAGATGCAGACATTTTTACGACCGATGGGTTTGTCTGATGCATTGTATTTGGTCTTGATTAAGCCTGCCGAGCAGGCACAAAGCTATGCTCGTCAGATCCTAAAGAAGCTGGTAGAGCTTTATTGGCAGCAGACACTTGATCCTGTTTTTGCCAATTTGGGGCAGTATTTCCCCTTTTCTCGCCATGCTGACACGTCGATAAATAATCAAATTATGACCAATATTCTTGGAGAAAACGGTCAGTATTTCAGCTATTATCGAGACAAAATTCAGCCATTGATTCGTGCCAATCCCGGCTTTAACTGGTTGAACATAAAACAGAAACGACAATATGATTCAATGGTATCATTGCGAAATTTGCTCTGGGATGGTGATGCCAAGAAAAAGCCATTTGTATTAAATATCCGCACGAGCTCTGCCGTGCCGATATACAGCCGAATTAAACCCGCAGGCTGGTTTAGTAGCGCCAGTCATACAACAGCGTCTTATACTGCGGTGTTGACGAGTAATCAACAAAAAGTCATGGCGATAGGAATCAAAGGCATAGATGAGTCGTTTAAAGTTGACTGGTGGCTTCAAAGCAATACGGCATCACTAAGCCTTCTGCAGAATCAACGTTTGTATGCCTCAAAAAATGCGGCGGGTCAGTGGGCATTGTTGAGGCTTATTGCCGGAGCAAGTCAGCGATGTGATCTATTTAGCTGGTTTTTTAATGATAATAAAACAGTGGTGTCGTTTTATGTCCTCTCACCGATGCCTTGGCAGATTTACGCTCAACAAGATATGGATAAAAATTGTGATAACAGGGAGGCAAAAGATGGAAATTTTTGAGACAGATCATCACATTGAGAATCTTTTTGAGCATATTGAAAAGTTGAAGGATGAACTGATGCAGCATTTTCACCATTATGCCGACACCGTCTATCATTCCCGTCTAAGGCAGTATTTTCCTGAAATGCTGATGCCGGTATTCAATGGAGGATTTGTTCACGTTTATGATGTGAAATTAAGTTCAGACCATGATTATATCGATCGCCAACAATGCTTGCTGATGAAAGATGGGACTCAGTTTCAGCGACTCTATACGCTCTACGATATGTCAATCTTGCCTTTTCATGTCGAGCAGGTTCGCTATAAAGAAGATAGGATAGAACTTGATTTTATCGCTCAAAATGGGGTTTTCCGAATCACTAACAAGTGTTTTAGGTTATGGTTTTTACCGTCTCATTTTGATCCGGCGGAGTTGTCTTTTATTCTCAATCAGCTAGGTAAACTCAAGACGGCAACCATTGAAACGATCAATATTCAAGGCCATAAACAGCGCTATATTGCCACTGTATTACAACAGAGAAAAGATGATCTTTTAACAGGGCGCTATATCAGACAGCAGTTAAGCGATAGACGTCTGTTTAGTTTTATCGATGTGGAGTCTGATATGCGCCAAGGTGGTGAGATAGCAGGTTTTACGCTGACACTAGATATAGAAAAAGCGTATTTCGGTTATAGTGAGAATCATGATAATGCTGGTTTCTATACCAATCTTATTCCTGTTATCAATCACAAAAGAGCCTATTGCCAGGACTTTATAGCAACGGGGGATCGTGATGTTTACTGGTTGCATTCAAATGAAGATAAAGCCGGCGAATCAATCGTTGAGGTGCTTGCCGTTTATGCCGATGGAAGCAGGCTGTCTGAGCTTGATTATCAGATTATATTTGACGATCGGCGCTGTGGCATTGAGTTTATGGATATCACAACGGTACTCAATCAAAAGATTCGTGCATTATGTGGTATTGCTGTTGGTGTCGATCAGAAACTTATGGCTAAACCGAGAACCTTAAAGTTAAGCTGGTTGCATCAAACGGTGAGCACCTATAGTCTGAGGCTATTAAACCAATTTAACGTTATTGATCAGCATTTTTGCATTGAGGATCTGACATCCTGGCTGGTTTTGCTCGAGTCTCAAAAGCTTTTTTCCTGGGATCTGGTATACTGGCGGCGTCTTTTGAATCTTACCGACAAATTTAGTCAGATACCGATTTCAGCGCATCTACAAGATGTTGATTATCAGGCGCATGAAGTGGTGTTGTATTGGTCTAAATTAAACAGCAGGATGCAAGCCTGGATCTTGTTTTATATGTCGGCACTGGAGCAGTTTCTGGCTCAGCATATGTCCATCCTCCGCCTTGAAATCAGGGGGGTATTTCAATGAAAAACGTGGCAATTCCAAAAGACTATAAGAGTTTGATGCAGTATCTGGGTGAGCGTTATGCAGATTATCGAACCATCTATGCGCCGACTCGATTTGCTCATGCCGGAAAATCACTGATAACAGGGCTGCGCATAGAAGGCCGCCAGGTAAAAATATATGTCGATCTGGCTCAGCTGGCGGTTGATTCTTATAGCCATAAGGCACTCAGAAGCTTCATCGATCATATTGAGTCGTTGGTATATGGTCAGGAGCCGGAGGTGATTATCAGTCGTTGTATCGAAAAATTTCTTGATCTGTATAAACTGCAGTTGTATCCGGAGCTGATATCCGATAGATTATCGCTCTATCGCCTCGGCATAAACTGGATTGATGCCCGCCATGATGGCAGAATCATTCTTGCAAGCCTAGAGAAAAAAATAAGGTCTTTTCTTTGCCATTTCCCGTTGACAGTCAGTCTGAAATTTATTCACCACCAGAATATGGCCAGACTTGGTCGTCTGATCATCGGGAAGAGCCGCCTCATCGAGGATGAGTCTTTGTTGGCCTTGACCGTGACGATTAAACTATTTGTTCATGACTTTATTGATAACGATAAACAACTGAAACTGGTGGCTGAACTTAAGGCATTCTGTTTGCAGCTTTTGCACCAGCACGGTTTAATTTTGCTAAAAATGAGTGTGGTACTGGATTTTGGACTCGATTGTTTTCGATTGGGCTCGTTGCTGCATCAAGCTTATTTAATGGGAGGTCATCGCCGTTTCAATTTAGTGGGCAGCCAGGATAGAAATAGTCGTGGATCGTGCCAGGCAGGAGTCAGATCATGTGGTTTTTAAAATATTGTGTTTTATCGCTGATTATTCTGGGGGGGTGTGGTTGTGCCAGCAACACATTTAACCTGACGGTCGACAGTGGTGCCAAGGCCAATGGAGGGCAGCCACTGTATGTCTATGTCAAAGACAATGATTGGAATGACTTTCTAGGCAGCGATCCGAGCCAGGTTTACAGCGATTTTATGAACAATGAAATACAGAATCGTCTTTTGATTATTCCGGCACGAAAATCTCAGGAATTTACCATCAATAAAAGCCCAAAAGAAGGGCTGACTCTGTTTTTTATTTTCAAGAATATACCGATATCGGGTAAATGGAAGATCTATCTGACTAAAGATGAGCAACAAGATATGACGATAGATATCGATGATAACGATTTGATCAGCATGACAAACAAATAGGAGTGGACGGATGTGGAAAGTTGATTTTTATGAGATTATTGCCAAAGTTGACCGCTTTATTCTTGTCGATGGTAAATCGCTTTCACAACTGAGTGAAACCTTGTTTAATGATATTCAGGCATTGACATTAAAGCTTCTTGATCTAAACGGCGGCGGTGTTCAGTACGGTCCGTCGCATCTCATCAGTTTTGCCATAACGGCTTACTGTGATGAGAAGCTCAACGTCATTGCACTTAAAAGCGGCTATCAATATGCCCTGTTGCAGAGCCGGCTATTTAATACCGTGAATGCGGGTAAAATTTTTTATGAATATGTTGAATCCATCTTATCTTCAAGGCAGACGTTCCCACAGGTCTATTGGGTCTATTATTTTCTGTTGATTCATGGTTATAGTGGCATGTATGGCACACAGTCAAAATTTCAACGCAATATGTATATCAAACAGTTAAAGCTGTGTTTATTGGATAAAACGACGACAGAGAAAGTGCTAAACAAAGGCCTATTAGGTGTCGCTAAAGACAGAAAAACGCCATGGCTGCCTTTATATCTCCGAATCCCGCTATCGAGTTATTGGGTGGCGCCTTTTTGTCTGTTAGTGGCAATTTATGCCACTGGCTGGTTGATGCCTTATTTGTGATTTAGAGGACAGAGGAGTCGTTAATGAAAGCGGTTGTAAATGGTGCGGTGCTTAAATGCAGTTTTGGTGCCGCCCCTTCTGGTTTGAGTATCTTGCCGGTAAAAATGGTCAATGCCCAAAATCTGCCTCAGGCTACGATTATGGACAATATAGCCGGTGTTAATATCTTGCCTTTTGGCATGTGTTCATCTTTATCGAATCCGGCGGTGGCGGCGGCAACGGCGGCGGCGCTTGGCGTTTTGACGCCACAGCCCTGTATGCCAGTAATTGTAGCGCCCTGGGCGCCGGGTTCTCAAATCGTCAAAATCCGAAAGATTCCGGCATTGACGCAAAGTTGCAAGCTTATGTGTGCCTGGGCGGGTGTCATAGAGATCATCGATCCCATGCAGATGGTGGAGAATGTCAATAAATGATCAATCAATTGTCTGGATCAACAAAATCATGCTTGAGGGTCATTCAAATTCCTATGACCCAATAAATGCGCTATCAACCAAGGTTCTCAGTCATTATGGCGAAAACACCTCATGGTGACAACGGGTTTCTAATGTTTAAAATCCTGTTACAATGTTATTTTTCAATCAAGGGAAATACATAATGGTCAAACGATATCTCGACTGCAGTGCCTCAGAACTTATGCGTTTCTCAGCCGATGAAGTGCTTGAGTCGATTGCACGCAGTGAAGGGCGCATCATCGTCAGCGAGGTCATCGGTGCAACTCAGCCGTTACTGATGAACATAACCAATGCCGAGTTAGCTGCCAGCCAGGGCGCAGATTTGTTATTGCTCAATATGTTTGATGTCAAAAATCCACTTATCAACGGCATGCCTGAGAATATCGATAAAAGTCACTCTATCTCGGTGCTTCAAAAACTGACAGGTCGTGTTATCGGCGTCAATCTTGAAGCGGTGGACAAAGATTTTAAACCACAACAGGATCATTTCTGGCGAGTGAAATCAGGAAGATTGGCAAATGCGGAAAATGCGAAGCGTCTCATTGAGATGGGAGCAGGCTTTATTGTGATCACCGGAAATCCTGAGAATGGCGTGAGCAATCAGGCGATTTTTGAAAGCCTGCAAACCATAAGGGAAGCAGTTGGCAGGCGTTGTCTATTAATTGCTGGTAAAATGCATGCGTCTGGAATTGCAGCGGAATCTGGAGAAAAGATGATTTCTCAGTCCGTCATTGACAAATTTTTAATGGCGGGTGCCGATATTATTTTACTACCAGCACCAGGAACGGTGCCTGGCGTGACTCAAGATTATATCAAAGCATTAATCGATCATATTCATAGACAGAAAGCGTTGGCCATGACGGCTATTGGAACCTCTCAGGAAGGGGCGGCAGATTTGCATCACATAGGTGATACCGGCTACTGTGGCATTGCCTTGCCGGAAAATATCAAAACCTATAGCGTTGCCATCCGTGGTGTTCGCCATACTTATGCCAGAATGGCCAGATCGATAAACAGGTAAAATAATATAGTGGATGTGGTTGATATTTACAGAAGCCGTATCAAGCGTTAATGGCAGCTTTTTGCCTTTGCTGTGGCACAGGCTCCGCCACAGCCTGAAACTCGGCTTTCAAAGCGAACGGTTTTGGCGAAATGGCGCATGATAAAAACGACAGCAGCTATCGCGGCAATAGAGGCGATAATCCAGCCGATGGCATGCGCCGGGGTTGTCATAAGACAAGTCGCCTGGTAGACGATGACAGCGCCAAAATAGGCGATGGTAGTCGACCAGGTCACCGACATGATTGCCCAGCCGCGTGAGGACTCTCTGGCGATGGTGCCGATGGTTGAGGCACAGGGGATATAAAGCAGTACGAAAAGCATATAGGCAAAGGCCGCGGCCATTGAGCCAAAAGCGATTACCATTGATCCCATGGCGGTACTATCCATATTGGCATCGGCTTCACCAGCGGCAAATGGATTTAAGAAGGCCGAAACGCTTATATCCTTGAACCCATCTATGGTCTGGCTCCAGGAGTCTTTGAGTCCAGCCCATAGATTAAAGTCATCCTGACCTGCCTGTTCAAGCGTTTCGGGTTTTTCCTGAGTGTAGAGTGTGTTTAAGGTGCCAACGACCACCTCTTTGGCCAGGGTTCCGGTTAAAAGGCCGACTGTGGCCTGCCAGTTGTCTTCTTTAATGCCTATGGGTGACAACACCGGGGTGATGGCGCGTCCGGTATACGATAAAATAGAATGTTGTGAGCCGCCGGCGACAACCTGGCCATTCGGTTCAATGCTGTTTAATGTGCCGATGAGCACACAGATGGGAATGATAACCTTACCGGCACGAAAAACAAAGCGCTTGAGTCGTCCCCAGCTGTGAATCCAGATGGTTTTAAGATTGGGCAGATGATAAACGGGAATCTCCATGACAAAGGGCGCGCTTTGACCTTTAAGCAGTGTGTATTTAACGATAAATCCCGTTAAGATGGCACCTAAGATGCCGATAAGATACAGTCCAAAGACGACTAAAGCACCGCCTTGTGGAAAAAAGGCAGAGGCAAAAACGGCAAAGATGGCAAGCCTGGCACCACAAGAGATAAAGGGAGCCATCATAATCGTCATCAGCCTGTCTCTTCTGGTCTCAAGCGTGCGTGTTGCCATCACCGCCGGGACATTGCAGCCAAAGCCAACGATAAGGGGAACGAAGGCTTTACCCGGAAGACCAATGGCTTGCATGAGTTTATCCATGACAAAAGCGGCTCTGGCCATATAGCCTGAGTCCTCAAGAAACGATAAGAACAAGAACATGCAGCCAATCTGGGGAATAAAAGTCACAACGGTGTTGATGCCAAGTCCAATCCCTTGAGCGATCACGGCCGTCAGCCACAACGGCAGACCAAGCCAGATGCCAAGGTGAGTCATGCCCTGGATAAACAAAACATTGGACGAACTATCGAATAAAGGCTGAAGCGCGCCACCGATGGTGATGGTAAATTCAAACATCAGATACATGACAAACAGAAAGATCGGAATGCCGAGGTACTTATTCATGCAAAGTTTATCGATTGCTTCTGTGACGCTGTGTTTTGATTGTTTCTGTGTATCACAGCAGCTGTCAATAATAAAACCGGCGGCTTTGTAGCGAGCCTGTGAAGATAAAAAAGTCTCATCACCGTGACGTTGAAGGTGTTTCCTTTTGAGCGCTTGTAATTGCCGATGATGTGTGGAATCGACAAGTTCGTTGATTATAGGGTCGTTTTCGCTTAATCGCGTGGCCACAAAATAAGCCGGCAGTTTAAGATCCAGTCCCTCGATGTCAGTTTTGAGTCGGTTGATGCTTGGATTATGGAAGGAGGATAGGTCAAAATTTGAGATGGCGATCGATTTAATTAGCTGATCTTTTAGTGCTGCGATGCCGATTTTTTTTCTGCCGATAATGGGGATAACCGGCATATTGAGAAGACGTGAAAGCTTGTCGAAATGGACGATGATCCCTTTTGTTTTAGCGACATCGATCATGTTGACGGCGAGGATGATGGGAATATGCATCTCCATAAGCTGCAGAGTTAGATAGAGATTGCGTTCAAGATTTGAAGCATCGATCACATTGATGATGGCATCGGGTTTTTCTTCGATAATAAAGCGGCTGGCAATCTGCTCATCGATGGAGCTGTCATCCGTGCTGCTTAACGAATAAATACCGGGCAGATCAACAAGCTCGATATCCTGGTTTTTATGGGTAAAGCGTCCCGTTTTCTTATCAACAGTGACCCAACTCCAATTGCCGACTTTCTGATTCATGCCAGTTAAGGCATTAAAAACGGTAGTTTTACCACAGTTAGGGTTGCCGACGATGGCGTATTTCATTTGACTTCCTCTATATTGATTAACGCCAGTTCAGATTTTCGCATCGAAATCGAGAAATTACGGATGCTGAGCTGCAAAGGATTGCCAAAGGGAGCCGATTTGTCTACGGTAAATATCGTGCCGGGAAGAAAACCCAGAGACAGAAGTTTATGACGATAATTTGCCGGGCAACGATTCGAAAATCCCAGTATTTTATAGCGATGGTTCAGCTGTGGCTGCATTAAGATAAACTCATCATCTTTATATCATGAGTAGCATTATAAGGCGATTA
>JBMSHD010000025.1:0-21247 GCA_049416425.1 Francisellaceae bacterium
ATGCTTACTATTTTCTCTGAGATACGGTCAAAAAGCCGTTGAGTAACGATTAAAAATTAAAAAACAGGTTAAAAAAATGTATCAGCTTCTCGATTTTAACAGCAAAAAACAGGTCACGGCTCAAGATTTCGTCTTTGCCGGGGATGACGGTCCGTGGGAAGTGATGATGGATTTTGATCGCATTCGGCGTAAGATAAACATGGATTATTTTATTTCGGCGACGCCGTGTCTTTCGAAATATCTGCCTTTGATGCCGATTGAAGAGCCCGCTAATTTTATCTCTTTGAGAGAGATGGCCACACCGCTTGTTAAAAGCAAAGTATTGGGGCAACAGCTGGGAGTTGATCTGTATTTTAAAGTGGAAGGTAAGAACCCGACCGGTTCTTTCAAAGACCGCGGTTCGGCCGTTGATATCTCTGTGGCCAAAGAGCTTGGAGCCAAAGGCATTGTATTGGCATCAACCGGGAATATGGCGGCTTCTTGTTCCTGCTATGCCGCCGCCGCCAGGATGCCTTGTTTTATCGTGGTGCCTGAGGGAGTGTCGATGTCGAAACTCGCTCAGGTTCTCTCCTTTGGCGGCAAGATCATTCAGGTTAAAGGCACTTATAATGATGCCGCCGATCTGGCTTATAAGATTGCCAAGTCGCGAAGATTCTTCTTGGCCGGTGATTATGCTTTTCGGGTTGAAGGGCAGAAAACCGCTGCTTTTGAGATGATTGATCAATTGCTGTTTCAGGTTCCCGATGAGATCATTATTCCGGTCGGTTGTGGCACTAATATCACGGCCTATGCCAAAGGATTTAATGAATATCGACATCTTGGTCTGATCGATAAAATGCCTGCTCTGGTCGGGGTGCAGGCAACTGGTGCCTGCTCGTTGGTCAATGCATTTGCAAAAGGTCAGAAAAAACTCGAGGCCTTAAAACAGGTTGATACCATTGCCACCGCGATTGCCGTGGCCTATCCGATCGATGGTGAGAAGGCGCTTCAGGCTATTTATGATACGGGTGGTCAGGCCGCGGCAGTCAGCGACGCTGAAATTTTAAAAGCACAATATATGTTATCGACTCAAGAAGGACTTTTCGTAGAGAGTGCCTCGGCAGCAACGGTGGCACATCTTTTTAAACAAAAGGAAAACAATCAGTTAAAACAAGGACGAAGAATAGTCTGTGTTTTATCGGGTGAGGGTTTGAAAGATCCCTCTGTGGTTTTGAAATCCGCGATTCAACCTCCGGTGATCTATCCGCATGAAGCTGAATTTGACAAGCTCTATGACCGACGTTTTTTTGACAATAAAACCATGATTTTCATCGAGAAAAATGAGCGCTTATTTGAGAAAATTCCGACGATTGAACAGATAAAAAAAACGTTGGCGCTTGTGTTTGAATCACACTACGATGATGATTTGATTGAAAAAATTCATCGCCACATCAAGCGTTTCCTGGATAAAGGGAAATCCATTTATATCAGTGATCTTCAGGATATCGTTCAGGATGCCTTTGAGATGGCAGAATCTGAGTCTGAAGGGAATCTAAAGCTGATTTCGTTTCATGTTGAAAGTGCACAGGATAAGAGCTCTTGTGCAAAAGTAACCGTTGAGCTAAACGGTCAGCTCTACTATGCCTCTCACCAGGGAGTCGGCCCTGTAGATGCGATTATTCAGGCCTTGTGTAAGGCTTGTCCAAGCCAGATTAAATATGAGCTTACCGACTATAAAGTCAAGATTCGTGGACAAGGTGCCGATGCCGTTGTTTATGTAGAGATGAAGCTGATCAAGGGGCATCAGAAATCCGTTGGCAAGGCGGTGTCTCCGGATATCATTCAGGCTTCAGTTGAGGCGTTTATCGATGCCTATAATCTGGCGTATTCTGGTTAGCAGAAGACAGCATTCTAAAAATCAAAGGGAAAGAAGAGCCGCATGGGGCTTTGAAATTTAATAAACCGATATGGATCAGCCAATATGAGTGAGAAAACAATAAACCGTTACAGTCGTCTGTTGACACAGGACAAGAGTCAAGGTGCCTCTCAGGCCATGCTCTATGGTACAGGTTTAAATGAGACCGATATGCGTAAAGCGCAAATTGGTATTGCCAGTGTCTGGTATGAAGGCAATACCTGCAATATGCATCTCAATCAGTTAGCTGATGTTGTTAAAAAAGGAATCACCAATAACAACCTTATTGGCATGCGGTTTAATACCATCGGTGTCAGCGACGGTATTTCCATGGGAACCTCTGGTATGAGTTATTCACTACAGTCGCGTGATCTGATTGCCGATTCCATTGAAACCGTGGTCTCGGCACATTGGTATGATGGCTTGGTGGCGATACCGGGATGCGATAAAAATATGCCGGGTTGTATGATGGCGCTAGGGAGACTTAATCGACCGGGGTTTGTTATTTATGGAGGCACCATTGAGGCCGGTCAGCTCCGTGGCAGAGCGATCGATATCGTCACCGCTTTTCAAAGCTATGGGGCTTCTTTGGCCGGTGATATCACTGAGAAAGAGCGAGTTGCTACGATTAAAAAGGCCTGCCCTGGAGCCGGTGCCTGCGGTGGCATGTATACGGCAAACACTATGGCCTGTGCCATTGAAGCGATGGGCATGAGCTTGCCTTATAGCGCCTCAACGCCGGCAACCGATACGCTAAAAATACAAGAATGTTTAAATGCAGGGCAGGTAATTAAAAATCTGCTGAAGCTTGATCTTAAGCCACGGGATATCATGACTAGAGAAGCCTTTGAAAATGCCATGGTGGTCATTACCGCTGTCGGTGGTTCAACCAATGCCGTGCTGCATTTGATTGCCATCGCTCATGCCGTTGATATCGAGTTGAGCCTGATGGATTTTCAGCGTATCAGCGACAGGATTCCGCTTATTGCCGATTTCAAACCCAGTGGTCGCTATGTCATGGCAGATCTTCATCGAGTCGGTGGTTTACCAGCGGTGATGAAGATGCTATTGGCAGAAGGTCTTTTGCATGGTGATTGTCTGACGGTCACCGGCAGGACACTGGCTGAAAACCTGGAGTCTGTGGATGATTTGGCCGAGAATCAAGCAATTATTCAGCCTTTGTCAAAGCCATTGAAAAAAACCGGTCATCTGCAGATTTTATTTGGCAATATTGCCCTTGATGGTGCTGTTGCCAAGATCACCGGAAAAGAAGGTGAAGTCTTTTGTGGTAAGGCTAATGTCTTTGATTGTGAAGAAGATTTCGTGGTCGCCTTTCATGAAGGAAAAATTCACAAGGGAGATGTGATTGTTATTCGCTATGAGGGGCCTAGAGGTGGTCCTGGCATGCCGGAAATGCTAAAACCAACCTCGCTTATTATGGGGGCAGGGCTTGGCAAAGAAGTGGCATTGATCACCGATGGTCGTTTCTCGGGAGGGTCTCACGGTTTTATCGTCGGTCATGTCTCACCCGAAGCACAGCACGGAGGTGTGATTGCTCTGATTGAAAATGGCGATCCAATCACCATCGATGCCATCAACAATCGTATCGATGTCGATATCAGTGATGAAGTACTACAGAGAAGGCATCAGAAATGGCAGGCTCCGCCATTGAAAGCCACAAAGGGGACACTGAAAAAATACATCAACACGGTCTCCTCTGCTGCCAAAGGTTGCGTCACGGATGCATAAGAAAGTCATATTTTGTCAAGTGAGCGCGCTTTAGATTCACGTTTCTTTAAGAAAATTAAGCATACTTCTCACCACCGGCAAAAATTTTATCATTATCCGTCTGGAAAGGATGTCGGTTTCGCTGTTTCGCCTTAATTCGCCCATCTTTATCCGTTTTGATATTATAATTTTCCAGCCATGGCAGTCCATTTGGTTTAAAACCAAAGGCGATAATGGCCCTTGTGGCGGGAAGGATAATTTCGCTGTTGTCATTTACCGTTAATTTGGTTTTTTGAAATCGCACTGCCTCCAATTTTCCGTCTCCAAGAAACTCGACGGGTTGATGATGCCAGAGAAATCGCACGCCTTCCTCTTTGGCTTTATGAACTTCTGCAGGGGAGCCTGGCATGGCTTTCTCATCCCGACGGTAGGCACAAAAGACGGAAGCGGCATTCTGTCGGATTGCCGTGCGACAGCAGTCCATGGCGGTATCGCCGCCGCCTAAGATGACTATCGGTTCGTCCTGAAAATGAAGGTGCAGGGCTTTATCGATAAGCTCCATCTGGTAATAATTGTTGTTGGTCAGATAATCCAGTGCCTGATAGACACCCGGCAGATCCTCTCCAGGCAGTTGCGCCGAGTTTTTATTATAGGTGCCGGTGGCAATGAAAATGGCATCATGTTGCCGATAGAGCGCCTCAAAATCAAGGTCTTTGCCAATCTCGATATTGAGATTGAAGATCACCCCCATATGCTCCATGATTTCACGCCGTCTTTGCAGGATATGCTTTTCGAGTTTAAACGACGGAATACCAAAGCTCAGTAAGCCGCCTATCTGTGGATGGCGGTCATAGACAACCGGGATGATACCGTTTTGAATGAGGATATCGGCGCAGGCCAAACCCGCAGGACCTGCACCGATGATAGCCACGGTCTGTCCGGTTTGTGGAAGCTTTGATTTTTCAGGTCGCCAGCCCATAGCAAAGGCCGTATCGGTGATATACTTTTCGATGGCGCCGATATTGACCGCACCGAAATCATCATTCAGTGTGCAGCTGCCCTCACACAGTCTGTCTTGTGGACAGACTCGACCGCAGATCTCAGGCAGTGAGTTGGTTTGATGGGACAGTCTGGCGGCTTCAATAATACGACCCTGTTCAATCAGTTTCAACCACTGTGGAATATGATTTTGCACCGGGCATTGAAATTGGCAATAAGGATTGCCACAGTCAAGACAGCGGCTGGCTTGAAGGGCGGCCTCATGGGAGGAATAGCTGCCATCGATTTCATGAAAATCATTGATCCGTTTGATTGGATGACGTTGTTCAGGTGCCTGTCTCTGGATTTCTATAAATTCAAAATGCTGACGTGTCATAGCGCTCTCTCCTTGCAATAATTGAGAAAAAGGTTGTCGCTGCTAGAGATATCATCGGCTGAAACCAGCCAGAAATGCCGCAGGTAATCGCTGAAGTTATGGAGAATGTCGCGAGATTTTTTACTGTGGGTATGACGGTAGTGACGTGTGATGAGATTAAACAGCATATCCTGATAGTCCTGCATTCTCTCGGATTGAATGCGATAAAGACGGATAAATTCATTGTTATAGCGATCGATAAAACGGTGCTCTTGATCCAGGACAAAGGCGATACCACCGGTCATTCCGGCACCGAAATTGATCCCGGTATTGCCTATTATGACCACAATGCCGGCCGTCATGTATTCACAACAGTGGTCACCGGCACCTTCAATGACGGCGATGGCTCCGGAATTTCTCACGGCAAAGCGTTCTCCAGCCTGCCCATAGGCGAAGAGTTCACCACCTGTAGCTCCATAGAGGCAGGTGTTGCCGATAATGGGAGAGGATGATGGATCAAATTTTACCCGTTGAGCCGGCTTGATGACAATTCGACCACCAGCCATGGATTTTCCCACATAGTCATTGGCCTCACCGGTTAATGTCATATGGAGTCCCTTGATGTTGAATGCAGCGAAACTTTGGCCGGCAATGCCTGTGAAATTGAGAGTCAGATTGGATGTCAGTCCTTTATCACCATATTGTTTGGCAACTATACCAGACAGGTTGGCACCGATTGAGCGATCGGTATTTTTAATCCTAAAATCTGCACTGAAATCTTGATCTGTTGTGATGGCTTCACGACAGATATCGGCGATCTGACATGACAGTTCGGCTTTATCGAAGGGGGCATTGGAGATGCCGCGATAAACCTGACTAGCCGTTTTTTCTTGGCTGTCATGGATGATGGCTGTAAGATCGAGTCCCAGCTTTTGAGCCTCGTCGCTGATGCCTAGAAGGTCCAGGCGCCCAACTAAGTCTTTGAGCTTCTTGACGCCTAAAGTCGCCAGATGTTCTCTGACATCCATGGCGATGAAGGTGAAGAATCGTTTTAATTTTTCAACCTCACCTTTGAAATGATGTTGGCGCAGTTGTTGATCTTGCGTGGCAACTCCGGTGGCACAATTATTGAGATGGCATATTCTTAAGTATTTGCAGCCTAAGGCGATCATAGGGGCGGTACCAAAGGCAAAACTCTCCGCACCTAAAATAGCCCCTTTTATCACATCAAGGCCGGTTTTAAGCCCTCCATCAACTTGAAGTGAAATTCGGTCTCTTAAACCGTTTCTCACTAAAGTCTGATGCGTCTCAGGAAGACCGATTTCCCAAGGTGTGCCAGCATAGATAATGGAGCTAAGTGGTGAGGCTCCGGTGCCGCCATCATGACCTGAGATCGTGATCATATCGGCATAAGCCTTAACGACGCCGGCGGCAATGGTGCCAACACCGGCCTCTGAGACCAGCTTAACGGAGATCAATGCATCCGGGTTTATCTGTTTCAGGTCGAAAATCAGCTGAGCCAGATCTTCAATTGAATAGATATCGTGATGTGGAGGGGGTGAGATCAAGGTCACTCCTGGTGTACAAAAACGCAGTTTGGCAATGAGGTTATTAACCTTCTTGCCTGGCAGTTGCCCCCCCTCACCGGGTTTAGCACCCTGAGCAATTTTAATCTGAATAACCTCGGCATTCACCAGATATTCGGGAGTAACGCCAAATCGCCCGGAGGCAATCTGCTTGATTTTGGATCGCTGTATAGAACCGTGTCGCCTTTTTTCCTCTCCGCCTTCTCCTGAGTTTGATTTTCCACCCAGCTCGTTCATGGCATGAGCTAAAGCCTCATGTGCTTCAGGAGACAAGGCACCTAAAGACATGCCAGCTGAGTCAAACTGTTTGAATATCGCTTGAAGTGACATGACGTCATCGATGGCGATAGGCTTTTGCGGTTTAAGATATAACAGGTCTCTCAGCATCTGGTTTCCTCTGCCATCAACAGCCGCTTTATAGCACCTATAAGCACCATAATCATCGTCTTTGACGGCTTTTTGCAAAAGCAGAACAACTTGGGGATTATAGGCGTGATAGTCACCATTGACCGTGAAGCGATAACGACCTTTTTGCTGGTATGGATAGGGTTGGCTGAAAGCCATCTGAGTCAGGTTGATCTGTTGCTGTTGGAGTGCGTCAAAATCAAGACCTGAAATTCGACTGATCGTATCTGGAAAGCAGAGTCTAGTCACCGATTCATGAAGCCCCAAAATTTCAAACAGCTGTGAACCTCGATGATAACTGGTCATGGTCGATATACCCATCTTCGACATGATTTTCTTCAGTCCCTTATCGATGCCGTGGCGATAGTTCCTTCTGGCCAGGGTTTTATCCTGGATGGACAGGGCGTCGTTTACCACTAGTTTATTGATGATCTGATAGGACAGGTAAGGGAAGATGGCGGTGGCACCATAAGCCAGAAGGCAGGCGAAGTGATGTGGATCACGAGCCGTTGCTGTTTTGATAATAAGATTAACACGACAGCGTTTTTGTTTTTCGCTTAAGAGTCGATGAAGATAACCTGTGGCCAGAAGTGCATGGATAGGGTAGTGGTCTTTTTGAATGTCTTCATCATCCAGCACGATGGCGCAATAGTCCTGGTTCAAAAGCGTTAAAACCCGGTGGCCGATATCGAGCAGTGCCTGTTGTAGTGAAACGTTGACAGGATAGTTCAATGAAATGCTGTGAAGAGGTTGGATCTGACTTTTAAGCTGGTGAAAACTGGAATACGATAAAACCGGACTTTTAAGCACGATGCGTCTGGCTAAATCAGGGTATGGTAAGGTAATATTGCCAAGCTTGCCGATAAAGGTTTTAAGCGACATCACCACGCTCTCACGCAGTGAATCGATAGGGGGGTTGGTGACTTGAGCAAATTGTTGACGGAAGAACTCATAAAGGGTACGGTTTTTCTTTGATAACACGGCAATCGGTGCATCATCACCCATGGATCCTGTGGCTTCAGAAGCTGTCTCAGCCAGGGTTTTTAGGATGATTTCCTGTTCCTCATAATGAAGATCAAACAGCGTGGTAACAATCGATAGTTTCTCGTGGTGATAGTCCTTAAAGGAATGATGATGGTTGAAGTTGCTAAGAAAGCAAGCATGGGTTTTAAGCCACTGTTTATAAGGTTGTTGATTTTGAAGCTGGTTATCGATATCGGTGGAGCTTAAAAAATCACCGGTTTTGGTGTCGATGGCGATCATCTGCCCAGGACTGATTCGTCCTTTTTTGATGATCTCAATATCTTGATCATAGATCCCGGCTTCAGAGGCGATAGTGATATCACCATGGATGTTTTCATGCCATCTGGCTGGGCGCAGACCATTTCGATCAAGCATGCAGATACCAAAGCGACCATCGGTGCTGACAATGCCGGCAGGCCCGTCCCAGGCACTCATGTGCATGCCGTAAAACTCATAAAAAGCACGCAAATCAGGATCCATGTCTTCCTGATTTTGCCAGGCCGCCGGAATCAGGATTCTTAACGCCTGGATCAAGGACATGCCGTTGATATTGAGCATTTCAGCCACATGATCGACACTGGCGGAGTCCGATACACGGCTGTTTGTGACCGGCAGCACTTCATGGGAATAGGCTTTGAGTCTGTTTAATAGGTGTTGACCTCCGGCATTGACCCAATTACGATTGCCTTTGATGGTGTTGATCTCACCATTATGAGCAAGGCAGTGAAAAGGTTGAGCCAGTCGCCATTGAGGCAGAGTATTGGTCGAAAAGCGCTGGTGAAAGATACATAGGTCGGTGATCAGCTTTTCGTCCGCTAAATCGAGATAGAATCGTGGCAGATTTTCGGGTGTCACCAGTCCTTTGTAGACGATAAGGTTTAAAGACAGGCTCACAAAATAAAAATAGCTGTCATCCTGGTGTTGTTTCTCCAATACACGCCGAAAGCGATAAAGCTTTTCACTGAATCGCTCATCACTGTCGTCATTACTGCAGTTGATATAGATTTGATGGATATCAGGGCAACAGCGAGCCGCCTCATGACCCAGATAGATTTTATTAATGTTCACTTCAGCCATGCCGGCAATATCAAGCTGATACTGACCAGCCATTTCCTGTATCTTTTTAATCTGTGCCTTTTTTAAAACCGCATCAGGATTGAGAAAAACAAGACCGGTAGTAAAACGTCTGCCACAATGAATACCGATTTTTTTGGCCTTTTGACGAAAGAAGTCATGGTTGATCTTAAACAGAATTCCGCAACCATCTCCTGTGAGCCCATCGGCGGAGACGGCTCCTCGATGTTTCATCCTTGCAAGGGCGCGGGTGGCTGTTGTAATAAGCTTATGACTTTGGCGTCCGTATTTATTGATAATAATTCCGAAGCCACAATTATCGCGTTCAAATTCCTGACGGTATAATCCATAGTGATGATTTCTTGGCTCCATATTATTGCTCCTTCTGTTATCTGATTGACATCGGTTTTAATAAATAAAACTTGATGTATTGCTTTTCCTACGCTTGCTGGATTTCCTTATCGATGGTAGGCTTCACTACTAGATTGTATGATTGCATTTAAATTTGCAACTGTTTTGTATAAATGAGTGATTTTTTGTGCTGTATTGTGTGTTTTTTGTTATTTTAAGGATGTATTATGAGTCAGGATTTTTTTTCAAAACAGGCAGACAAATATGCCCGTTTTCGCCCACATTACCCGACGGGGCTTTATGAGTATTTGTTCAACCTTTGTAGAAGGCATAACTGTGCCTGGGATGCGGCAACAGGAAATGGACAGGTGGCTTCTGCTTTAGCAGGAGGCTTTAAACGGGTGTTAGCCAGTGATATCAGTGAAAACCAACTGAAGCATGCCATCAAAAAAGCAAATATCGATTATTTCATCAGCTCCTCAGAATCGACAAACATCAAGTCAAATTCAGTGGATCTGATTACGGTTGCTCAAGCCGCTCATTGGTTTGATATGAGGGCTTTCACCGCTGAGTGCAGGCGAGTATTGAAATCCAATGGAATCGTTGCCATCTGGATGTATCATCTGTTTCGACTAAATCCTAAGATCGATGCGTTTATCGATACATTTTATGCCGAGACGCTCGGTGCTTATTGGCCAGATGGCAGGCAGCATATCGATAACTGGTATAAAGATATCAATATGGACTTTGATAAAATAGTCAGCCCGTCTTTTTCAATGACGACAAACTGGAGTTTTGAAGACATGATGGGAATGCTTTCAAGCTGGTCGGCTGTCGTCAGATACACGGAGCAGCATGGGCAAAATCCTTTGGATTTGATTGAATGCGATCTCAAGGTCGCCTGGGGAGCGATGGAGTCGCGAGAGGTTTTATGGCCTTTGGTGCTGAAAGTCTATCGTTTCTCTAAATAAATAACTTATGTACTCATAAAATCATTACGCTGATCGGTGATGCTCTGTTGCTGTTGCCAGCTGTCTGCTGTGGTATCATCTTTCAGGCAGGAAGGTTTGCTGTTTATCGTTGTGACAAGACCATAGGGGGTGGCGGTGAGCTGTGGATCAAACCCTTGAGATCGTAAAATAAGGGCGTTGGTGGTGGCAAGGGCGCTGTTTGCCGTGCTGTAGATGAGAGCGTGGTCGACTTCGCTGGAGGCCGAAAGTGGGCGACTGATCAAAAAAAGCAGGATGGCTGTTATTTTTATTCGATTCATAAAATATCCGATTCTTAAGCGGTAAATATCTCGCTTATTTTAGTTCATCGTTTGGTAGATGGGCAGTTTTATTTATTTGACATAGGCGTAAAAAACTTTTAATCTGTGCGCATATGAGACTGTATTGGTACTATATTGAATGTTGCGAATCAGCAAGCTTGCCGATTATGCGGTGATGATTGTCGCTAAAATGGCACAACAGCCGGATAGAATCTACAGTGCCAGTGAGTTGGTTGAGATGACGGCATTGAACTTGCCAACGGTTCGAAAGCTTTTGAAAACCTTAAGTACGCAGAAAATATTGATAGCAAAGCGAGGCGCTGAAGGCGGCTATAGTTTGGCGATGCAACCGCTTGAAATCTCGCTGGTTGATATTATTGAAGCCGTTGATGGTAAAATTGCCTTTACCGAATGTTGTCAGCCGGATGATCACCATTGTCAGCTTGTAAAATGTCAGATGTCAGGAGCTTGGGCGAGAATTAACTGGCGTATCAGAAACGTTTTAGATGAGGTTAAAATCCTGGAGTTTGTGATGACTGAGAAGAATAGAACGTTTCCTGAGGCTGTAAATGGTAGTTTGTCCAGTAAATAGAACGAATACGATAAAGAGAATAACGGTATATGGCAGATGAAAAAATAACTAAAATTGTAAACGAAGAGTATAAGCACGGTTTTGTCACCAATATTGAGCAGGAATTGTTTGAAGCCGGACTCAATGAAGAGGTGATCAAAGCCATATCGGCTCGAAAGAGTGAGCCTGAGTTTATGCTGGCCTGGCGATTAGAGGCCTATCACAAATGGCTGGCGATGAAAGAGCCGACCTGGGCACATGTTGATTATCCCGCAATCGATTATCAAGCGATCAGCTATTATGCTGCGCCTAAGTCGGATGATGACCGCCCTAAGAGTCTTGATGAAGTCGACCCGGAGTTGCTTGAGACCTATAATAAGCTCGGCATTCCTCTTCATGAGCAGGAGATGCTGGCCGGAGTCGCCGTCGATGCGGTATTTGATTCGGTATCGGTGGTGACGACCTTTAAAGAAAAACTTGCCGAAGCTGGTGTGATCTTCTGCCCCATCTCGGAAGCCGTGCAGAAATATCCCGAGCTGATTAAGAAGTACCTCGGTTCGGTGGTACCGCAAAGCGATAACTATTTTGCCGCTTTAAACTCGGCGGTTTTCAGTGATGGCTCTTTCGTCTATATTCCCAAAGGGGTCAGATGTCCGATGGAATTATCGACCTATTTTCGGATCAATGCTTCCAATACCGGTCAATTTGAACGAACGCTGATCATCGCCGATGAAGGCAGTTATGTCAGCTATCTCGAGGGTTGTACGGCGCCTATGCGTGATGAGAATCAACTTCATGCTGCCGTCGTTGAGCTTATTGCATTGAAAGATGCCGAGATTAAATATTCAACCGTACAGAACTGGTATCCGGGTGATAAGGACGGCAAGGGCGGTATTTATAATTTTGTCACCAAGCGTGGCATCTGCAAGGGAGATAATGCCAAGATATCCTGGACACAGGTGGAAACAGGATCGGCAATTACCTGGAAATACCCATCGGTGATCTTGCGAGGCCATAACAGTGTGGGTGAATTCTATTCGGTGGCCTTGACTCGTCATGCGCAACAAGCCGATACCGGTACTAAGATGATCCATATCGGCAAGAATAGCAGAAGCACCATTATCTCTAAAGGCATCTCGGCCAGTCGCGCCCAAAATGCTTATCGAGGTCTCGTGCGTATTATGCCAACGGCAGAGGGTGCGCGCAACTTCTCCCAGTGTGATTCATTGCTTATTGGTCATCACTGTGGTGCTCATACCTATCCGTATATCGAGAGCAAGAATAAGACGGCTCAGATTGAACATGAGGCCACGACCTCAAAAATATCCGATGAGCAGTTGTTTTATTGTCGTCAGCGTGGCATGAGTGAAGAAGATGCCATCGCCATGATCGTCAATGGTTTTTGTAAGGATGTCTTTAAGAAATTACCGCTTGAGTTTGCCGTTGAGGCACAGAAACTCATGGAAGTGAGCCTGGAAGGAGCCATTGGCTAATGTTAGTAAAAGGCAAAATGTGGTTAAAAATTATCAAAAGTATTAAAAATAACAGGTAAAACATATGTTACTGGAAATTAAAGATCTTTATGCACGAGTCGAGGGTAAAGACATTTTAAAGGGTATCAATCTTGAGATAAAGCCTGGAGAGGTTCACGCCATTATGGGACCTAACGGTGCCGGAAAGAGTACGCTTGGCAATATTCTGGCTGGCAAAGAAGGCTATGAAATAACCAGTGGCGAGATTTTTCTAAACGGCGTATCGATTATGGATATGGATCCCAGTGAACGGGCGGCTTTGGGAATTTTTCTGAGTTTTCAATATCCGGTTGAAATCGCCGGTGTCAGCAACACCCAGTTTTTAAAAACGGCGGTCAACAGCATTCGAAAGGCCAGAGGTGAGGCTGAGCTTGATGCCATGAATTTCATGAAGCAGTTACGCGCCAACATGCAGCTGTTGAAAATGGATCAAAAATACATGCAGCGCGGCGTCAATGAAGGTTTTTCAGGCGGCGAGAAGAAACGAAATGAGATGCTGCAGATGATGCTGCTGGAGCCCACGCTGTGCATTTTAGATGAAACCGACTCTGGACTCGATATCGATGCGCTTCAGGTCGTCTCTAGCGCTGCCAATCACATGCGTTCTCTCGAACGTGGCTTTATCGTCATCACCCATTATCAAAGACTTCTAAATTATATTGAGCCGGATGTCGTTCACGTTTTGGCTGATGGCAAGATCGTCAAATCAGGCGGTAAGGAATTGGCTTTGGAGCTCGAAGAAAAAGGCTATGGCTGGATTGGAGCGTAAGGAGAGAAGATGTTAAGAGTCACCGAAGAAATTCAAGACGCTTTAGCCAATATCGGGGAGGCTATGGTATTAAGAAAAGCGCATTGGAATGCCTTTGA
This sequence comes from Francisellaceae bacterium, assembly GCA_049416425.1. Classification (GTDB taxonomy): domain Bacteria; phylum Pseudomonadota; class Gammaproteobacteria; order Francisellales; family Francisellaceae; genus JBMSHD01. The sequence goes on from JBMSHD010000025.1 coordinate 13,656, forward strand.
GCATCTGGGGCTGCCAGATCGAAAACTGGAAGATTGGAAATACAGTGATTTGGCTCGCTATTATGGCAAATTTGGCATCAAGGCGATAAAAACGACAGGTGTGAGAATCGATAAAGCCTTTCAGTCGGATGAGAACTGTTACCAGCTGGTGATGATTGATGGAGTGCTCTGTTTTGATGATCTGCCCGAGACAATAAAGATTCATCGAAGAGATCGTGCGCTTGAAGATCGCTTTTTTAAGCATGCTACCGGTTATCTATCTCAAGCCGCTTTTATCGAAGGGATTGATATCGTCATTGCTAAAGGCTGTAAAATTGATAAGCCATTGATCATTACCTATGTTCACAGTGCTGCCTCGGAGGTGGTTAACTATGCCAATACGATTCATGTTGAGACAGCCGCAGATATCGATATTTATGAATGCCATGTAAGCGTCATAGTTGGTGATGAATACGGCGCCATGAATATTCATACTCACATAAGACTCGACCAGGCGGCAAGATGTCGATTCGACCTTGTTGAAGCGAAACCCTCCGATCGGTTGTTAATCACCAGTCAAATCATGGCGGATATAGCGAAAAATGCCGAGCTTGACAGCTTTCAGCTGATGGCTGGTGATGCCTTTAATCGCCTGGATTTTATTGCCAATTTAGACCAGGAAGGGGCGGTGTTTAAGGCATCGGGTGTCTATGCTTTAAATGGCAGTCGCCATAATGATATTCATTGCTATGTCAATCATCTGGCTTCTCATACCGAAAGCGATGTCCATTTTCGCGGTCTTATCGATGGCAATGCCAAGGCCACATTCAATGCCAAGGCTTATGTTGCTAAAGGCATAAAAGGCATCAAGGCCTTGCAAAACAATCGCAACATTCAGTTGAGTAACACCTGTGAGATTAACACCAAGCCTGAGCTTGAGATTTATTCCGATGATGTTATCTGTGCTCATGGTGCAACGATAGGGCAACTGGATAAGACGGCCTTGTTCTATATGCAGTCTCGTGGCATCGAAAAATCTCAGGCGCTAAAGCTTCTGATGGAAGGCTTTGTCCGGGAAATCATCAATCTGTTATCGCGAGAGGATAAAACTATGGCGTCCTATTCACATCAGCTTGATGCGCTCATTCATTCTTTACTGGATTGAACCAGCCCAACTTTGTTGAGTGCAGAATCCCTTTTGGATGAGAACTGAGAGGATAATTATTATTAGAGCTAATAACACTAAATCATAATGTCATATGCTATGCCTGATATCTGATATGATTAGTCCTGCGAAGGCCCACAAGAAATCCTTTGCGAAATTTTCAGCATCTAGAGATCTACGCTATCGTAGGCATTTTTTAAACTGTCACTGCCTTTTTCAAATTTTGTCAGTTTATCATCGATATCGATGATTCTCTCGCCATAGAAAAGGTGGCAGGTCGGGGCGATATTACGGTGATGATCTTGATAGAAGTAAAGCGTGCTGGTTGTGATAAAGCCGAGTCGATTGACCGCATATAGAAAACCACCACAGCATTTACAAAAATGGCGTTTAAGAGCGTGTTTGACGGCAAAATCGGTCGCTTTGTTAGCGATGTTATCATAGAATCAAGTCATTCAAACTTGATCTGATAAAGATGAAGACATTAACAAAGAATGTGATCGATGTCTGGGGCAGTAAGGGACGAGACTGGCTGGATCGATTGCCTGAGATTCTGATTGATCTCACTTATTATTGGCATTTGAGTGAGCTGAGACCTGTTGATAACATGAGTTATAACTACGTGGCTAAAGCGATACGAAATGGCAGAAAACCAGTTGTCATAAAGATCAGCTGTGACCATGAGCTGATTGAAAATGAATATCGTGCGCTAAAGCATTTTGATGGAAAAGGTTCGGTGAGGGTGCTTGATATCAATGTCGAGCTGAATGCCTTATTGCTTGAGCAGGCTATTTCCGGATGCCTTTTAAAAACACATCTTAGCAAAAACATCGATAAGACCATTGAAATTTATGGTGATATTGTAGAGGCTCTGAGATCTTCTGAAACGCCGCCGATTGAAAGCAGTCATGTAGAGATATGGTGTCAGGCTATCGACAGAGTCAATGATAAACGCATCGATGCCAGATATATTGAGAAGGCAAAAGCGTTGAGAGACTATTTATTAAGCTCGTCTGAAGATGAATATCTCTGTCATGGTGATTTGCATTTGGAAAATATTCTATGTCATAAAAATACATGGCTAAGCATCGATCCAAAGGGGATAATTGCCGAGGCGGCTTTTGAGGTGGCTGCATTTGATCTCATTGATAAGTCCGAATGGATTAACCTCGATCTTATACTCGAGAAAATAGTCAATCGTGTTAATCTGTTGGCAGATGTCACTGATGTTGATAAAGACAGACTGCTGGGCTGGATTTTTCTGCGTGTGATTATCTCTGCCCAGTGGTTTATTGAAGATAATGGCGATCCCGGCAAAATGTTGAAATTAGCAGATATTTTATATCCATTGCTCGTTAAGCCCTCAAGCATTTAGTCATAGAAGTCAGAAAAACATATCGAATTGATAGGGATGCCTATTTTTAGTTTGGAAGAGATAGATTTTAGAGCCGAGCGACTCCAAAAACTGTTATCATTATGGTTGGCTGGAAAGTCAGACAATAAGTTTATGAGTAAAATGGTATGAATAACGCAGCGTTAGAGAATGTAAAAGACAAAATATTAGATTTGATTACAGGCATAAATCCGCATGACTCGCTAGAGCAGCATCATATTAATGACACGGTTGCCTGGATTAATAGTGGAGAGCAAATTTTTAGAATCAGTAAGCCTGACAATCCTGATAAGCATCTGGTTTCTTATTTTGTAATGTTTGATAAGGCTAAAGAAAAAATACTTCTTGTGGATCATAAAAACGCAGAGCTGTGGCTTCCTTCTGGCGGGCATGTTGAAATAGATGAGGATCCTGCTGATACAGTCACAAGAGAGTGCCTGGAAGAGTTGTATGTTGCCGCTGAATTCTGGTCTAGAAAACCGGTTTTTATCACGCAAACAGTAACGGTTGGCAAAACGGCCGGTCATACCGATGTTAGCCTATGGTATGTGATTAAAGGTAATTCAAATATTGAATATGCTTATGATCGAGAAGAATTTTCAGGTATCAAATGGTTTGGTTTAGAGGAAGTGCCATATGAGCGTTCTGATCCTCATATGAAAAGATTTATCAGCAAATTTATAGGGTTGTTATGAACTTAAAATACCGCATTACTTTAATAGGTTTCCTGCAACAAATCAAAAAACACCATGCTTTGACAGAAGATGATGCTCTATATCAACAATTGATAAATATTGGAGTGAAAAATTTTTGTGCATTTACCTCCAAGTCACGATTATTAGAGGCCTTTAAAATAGCCGAAAGGCTTATTTTTATCTACGGTGCCTTGAGTGGATACCGGTTGATAAAAGCCTGTGGAAATGGCAATTTAATTGCTTTTCAACCCGGGAAATTCAGTGCTTATTTAAAAGAATTTATGGCGTCATTTCGATCATTTAAATAAGAATAATATCGACAGTTTAGCGCGTTTCTTCTAAGCTTAAACCCAGGTTTTATTTTCTGATCAGTCAGGAGAAAAATATGCATAAAAAAGGTGGTTGTCCCATTATGCACGGCAGCAACACGACGGTTGATCGGTCGAATGCAGACTGGTGGCCGCAAGCCTTGAATCTCGATATTTTGCACCAGCAGGATACAAAGACCAATCCGATGGATGATGACTTTAATTATAAAGAGGCGGTGAAAACACTGGATTTTAACGCATTGAAAAAGGATTTACACCATTTCATGACAAACAGTCAGGATTGGTGGCCGGCGGATTGGGGGCATTATGGTGGTTTGATGATTCGCATGTCATGGCATGCTGCCGGATCTTATCGTCAGGCCGATGGTCGTGGTGGTGGTGGAACGGGAAATCAACGTTTTGCACCTTTAAACTCATGGCCGGATAATGTCAATCTTGATAAAGCACGTCGGCTGCTTTGGCCGATTAAGAAAAAATATGGCAATAAACTCAGCTGGGCTGACTTGATTATCCTGGCCGGCACCATGGCCTATGAGTCGATGGGATTGAAAACCTTTGGTTTTGGCTTTGGGCGTGAAGACATATGGCATTCTGAAAAGGATATATTTTGGGGAGCTGAGAAAGAATGGCTGGGTAAAAATCGTTATAAGGGAGAAAATAGTAAAGATCTGGATAATCCATTGGCGGCTGTCCAGATGGGGTTGATCTATGTCAATCCGGAGGGTGTCGATGGACATCCGGACCCGCTTAAAACAGCCCAGGATGTCCGAGAGACATTTGCCCGGATGGCGATGAATGATGAAGAAACCGTTGCTTTGACCGCAGGTGGGCATACGGTTGGCAAGTGTCATGGCAACGGTGATCCATCATTATTGGGACCAGATCCGGAGGCTGCGGCTATTGAAGATCAAGGGTTAGGCTGGATCAATAAAACAAGTCGAGGCGTAGGGCGCAATACGGTAAGCAGCGGACTTGAAGGCGCCTGGACAACACATCCAACCCGCTGGGATAACGGCTATTTTTATCTGCTTTTTAATTATGACTGGGAATTGAAGAAAAGTCCTGCCGGCGCCTGGCAATGGCAACCTGTCAACATCAAAGAGGAAGACAAACCTGTCGATGTTGAAGATGCGTCAATTCGTTATAGTCCGATGATGACTGATGCCGATATGGCGATGATCAAAGATCCCATTTATCGGAAGATATCTGAGCGTTTTTATCACGATCCAGACTATTTTTCCGAAGTATTTGCACGAGCCTGGTTTAAGCTGACACATCGTGATATGGGGCCAAAGGCCTGTTATATCGGTCCGGATGTGCCCAAAGAAGATTTGATTTGGCAAGATCCTGTGCCTCTGGGCTCAATAAATTATGATATAGAAGCTCTGAGAAATCGTATCAATCAAAGTGGATTAACCATAGCCGAACGGGTTACCACCGCCTGGGACAGCGCCAGAACGTTTCGTATCTCCGATAGGCGGGGTGGCGCTAATGGAGCTCGCATTCGATTATTGCCGCAGAGTCAATGGCAAGGCAACGAGCCTGAACGCCTTTCTCATGTGCTTTCTATTTTAAAGGTGATTGCAGATGATGCCGGGGCAACGCTTGCTGATGTTATCGTTTTAGCCGGAAATACTGCGGTTGAAGAGGCGGCAAAAGCGGCAGGGTTTGAAATTCGTGTGCCATTTAAACCCGGGCGCGGCGATGCGAGTGCGAAGATGACAGATATTGCCTCTTTTGAAGTTCTGGAGCCGCTTCATGATGGCTATCGAAACTGGTTGAAGGAAGGTTGCGATGTTACGCCTGAAGCGTTAATGCTGGATCGAACACAACTGATGGGATTGACGGCACCTCAGATGACGGCGTTAGTCGGTGGCATGCGAGTATTAGGCGCCAATTACGGGGGCAGTAAACTGGGTGTGTTAACCGATCGTGAAGGTGTTTTGACCACTGATTTTTTTGTCAATATTACCGATATGAACTATAACTGGAAACCGACAGCTGACAACCTCTATGAAATACGAGATCGTGACACCAATAAGCTTAAATGGACGGCGAGTCGGGTCGATCTTATATTTGGTTCCAACTCCGTGCTTCGAGCCTATGCTGAGCTTTATGCTCAAGATGATAATCGGGAAAAATTTGTCAAAGATTTTGTGTCCGCCTGGTCACAGGTCATGGAGGCGGATCGTTTTGATTGATTTTAAGCAAAGCTTGCTGGATTGAGATAGATGCGATAGAGTAGGGCATTGTTTCTAGATCATCCAATTGGAATGAAATGATTGTTACCGACACCAAAAGACTGCGGCTGCGCACCTGGTGTGATGATGATGTTGAGCTTATGGCCAGACTTAATGCCGTATAAAGAGCTAATAACACTAAATCATAATATTGCTTAATACAACTCCATAATTAACTGAAAACATTCAAAATGCTAAAAATAAAGAATCTTAATCTCAAAAATCGACTGCATAATATTACTCTGGATTTTCATCCCCAAAAACATTATGCCATTATTGGTCCCAATGGTGCTGGTAAAAGCAGTCTATTATCAACGATAGCCGGGTTGATTAGATCATCACAATATACAGGATCTATCCAATTAAATTCGGAAGAGATATCGAGAATTTCCACAAAAAAACGAGCGCAAAAAATAGCTTTGCTATCACAAACCATATCTGTTGGTTTCGACTACCGTGCCAAAGATATCATTGCCATGGGAACCTATGCCTGCCAACTGCAAAAACAGGTCATAGACAGTAAAATCAATGAACTCTCAGATGCTCTTGAGCTTAATGATTTGATTGATCTGCCATATGATAAATTATCAGGTGGGCAGCAAAGACGTGTACAGTTAGCCCGAGTACTTTTACAGTTAACGGCGGATAAAACAGAAAATAGAGATGAATGCTGGCTGCTTTTAGATGAACATTCTGCAGGGCTTGACCTTTATTATCAATATGAAAGTTTCAACTATATTCAAAAAATCTGTAGTGATCATCATATTGGCATTATTTCCATACTTCATGATATACCGTTAGTCGCCAAATTTGCCGATGAGGTTATCTTGTTGAGAGGTGGCAGCGTGATAAGCCAGGGAAATCCGCATATGGTTTTGCTGTCACAGAGCTTTTATGATTGTTTTAAAGCAGTTACCAAATACATCCAGGAAGAAGACAGTTTCATTATAAAATGGGAAGATAAAGAAAACTAAAAATACTACATTGGCAACGTATAGCTTAAACCGGCGCTGACTGTGCTTAGCCCTGCATTTTGACCTTGATAGGGCAGCCAGTTGTACTGATATTGTGCAAATACATTAAAGTCATTCATAATCTGGTAACCAACACCACCGGCGACAACTGGACGCCAAAGGTTTAGCGTATCGGTTTGAGAAACCGATAGCCCATCACCTGAGGCGCTATCTTTAGCAAAGAGTCGATTAAAGGCATAACCTGCTTTAGCAAAGATATTAAGTCCGTTGGTATGAGGAATATAGAATTTTGTTGTCGCAAACAGGGGAATGCTCATGACGCTGACTTTAACGCTGGCACTGTCGGTATCGTTAGAGCCTGACAGTCTGGAGACTTGATTGGCATATTGTAAGCCTAGTTCAGCACCAACGCTAAACATCTTGTTTAATGCGATATCATAACCGCCGGCAAGACCAAATGCGATATTGCCATTGTCTGCCGAGGCATTTGTGGCGCCTGAGGCATCGTTCGTATCGGCTTTCAATGCACCTGTTGGCATAGCCCCCCCAACATCGGCGCTAAATACCAAACCTGTTTTTGCACCAGCGCCATAACCTGTTGCTGATAATGCCAAGGCAGATACGATCAATAGGAGATTACGATTTTTCATTATTCTTTACCTCTGTGTATAATTAATAAAATTAAACGATAGTCACCTGAAAATTTAGACGAATTTTCAATGATTGCAAAATTATTTTAATAATGAATTTTTTTATATCGATATACTGAAAACTCCCCAAAATTTTGGCATTGCTGTTATGGACATGGTATAAAGGG
>JBMSHD010000026.1:0-20457 GCA_049416425.1 Francisellaceae bacterium
TTGGAAGATATTTCGCCATGAAAAAAAGGAAGTTATTTTGCGCGCGTTCCTTAATTAGTCCGTCTTAAAAAAAATAAACTTTATGCTATGTTTCCTGGTAGGGAATTTACGGATAGATAGGAGAGCGTATTGCAAGGATTCTAACAGTTAGAAAGGAATATCATCGTCATCGAAGTCATTGAGCTGACTTAGATCTGGTTTTTGTGGCTGAGTCTGTTTCGGACCTCCTGGATGTTGAGGTCTTGAAAATGGCTGAGATCCGGCTGGAGTTTGCTGCTGTGAGAAATCGCCACTGGCATTATTGTCATTGCGAGAGCCCATCAATTGAACTTCGGTGGCGACGATTTCGGTGGTGTAGCGATCCTGACCGTTTTGATCCTGCCATTTGTTGGTTCGAATTCGACCTTCAATATATAGCATTGAGCCTTTGCGACAGTATTGAGCCACCACCTCGGCAGATTTTCCAAATACAACAACTCGATGCCATTCGGTGTTTTCAATCAGTTGACCACTTTGGCGATCTTTATAGGCGTCGTTGGTTGCCATTCTTATGTTAGCGACAGTCGTGCCGCTTGGCATGTATCTGACCTCGGGATCTACGCCTAGTCGCCCCAACAGTATGACTTTGTTTACGGTGCCTTTTGCCATTTTTTTGACCTTATGATTTTATTTTTTCAAACAGGATTTTAACAGTTTAAAGGATATGAGGTCTAGTAATAACTGTAAACTGAACTCAATCAATCATATCTGCAATTTTGACTTTCCACTCGCCAGGTCCGGTTTTATGCACTGATTCGCCTTTTGAATCCACGGCGACTGTCACCGGCATATCTTCGACTTCAAACTCATAGATCGCCTCCATGCCAAGATCGGCAAAAGCCACTACTTTGGCCTGGCGGATTGATTTGGAAATAAGATAAGCCGCACCACCGACAGCCATGAGATAGACGGCTTTGTGCTTTTTGATGGCGTCAATGGTGTTATCTCCTCGCTCGGCCTTTCCGACCATGCCGGCAATGCCGACCTGATCGAGCATAAATTCACTAAACTTATCCATGCGTGTGGCGGTAGTGGGACCGGCAGGACCGACGATCTCATCACCGACAGGGTCGACAGGACCGACATAGTAGATGAACTTATTTTTAAGATCCACAGGCAGCGATTGACCGCTTGTCACCATATCGACGATGCGTTTATGTGCGGCATCACGACCGGTTAAGAGTTTTCCGTTTAACAGCAGAGTTTCACCGGGTTTAAAGGCTTCGATGTCGGCTTTGGTTAAGGTGTTCAAATCGACTCGGCGCATCGATTTGGTATCGATACCGTCAATCTCCGGCCAGTCAGAAAGATCAGGTAGCGGCAGTTTGGCGACGCCTGAGCCATCGAGGGTAAAGTGGATATGGCGCGTGGCGGCGCAGTTTGGAATTAAGGCCACGGGTTTACAGGCAGCATGAGTCGGGTAGTCTTTGATCTTGACATCCAAAACGGTGGTAAGCCCGCCGAGCCCTTGGGCGCCGATTCCAAGGGAGTTGATCTTGTGATAAAGCTCGACTCTTAAGGCCTCAATATCATTTTGAGGACCACGTTGCAGAAGCTCAGCCATATTGATTTCCTCTCCTAGAGATTCTTTTGCCAGCAACATGGCTTTCTCTGCTGTGCCACCGATACCGATGCCGATGATTCCCGGTGGACACCAGCCGGCACCCATGGTTGGCAGCATTTCAACAACCCAATCGACGATGCTATCGCTCGGATTTAGCACTTTGAATTTGGATTTAAATTCAGAACCGCCTCCCTTTGCCGCCAGCTCGATTTCGATTTTGTCACCTGTTACCATATCGAGATGAACAATGGCTGGGGTGTTGTCTTTGGTGTTTTTACGCCCACCATGAGCCGGTGACACCATCGAGGCTCGAAGTGGATTATCGGCATTCATATAGGCACGCCTTACCCCTTCGTTGACAAGCTCGGCGATGGTTCTGTCTGTTTGATCCAATCGAGCATCCATTCCTACCTTCACAAAGGCACAAACCATGCCGGTATCCTGACAGATCGGGCGATGACCAAAGGCGGCCATTTTTGAGTTGATTAAAATTTGAGCCATGGCGTCTTTCGCCGGTTTTGACTGCTCATGTTTATAAGCCTCATGCATGGCTTTGACGAAGTCTTTGGGATGGTAATAAGAGATAAATTGCAGGGCATCAGCCACGCTTTGAATCAGGTCTTCGGCTTTAATCAGGGACATCATTATTTCCGGATAATCAATTTTGACTGACATTTTATCGCATCTATAGGTAAAATAGAAAACAAACAAGCGGCAAATAAAAGCGAAAAAATGATTTATCTGGCCTCAAGCTCGCCAAGACGAGCCGAATTATTAAGACAGCTTAATATTGATTTTAAACAGTTTGCCGTCAATATCGATGAGGCGGTGCTGATCGATGAAAAACCGTTGGCGTATCTCAACCGTATCGTTCAAATGAAGCTGGCGGTGGCGGTAGATCTATGCGGGGATCTCTCACCGGTTCTTGTTGCCGATACCATCGTCTGCCAAGGGGATATCATCATGGGCAAGCCACGGGATTTTGAGGAATTTAAAACCTTTATGCGGCGGCTTAATAACTCAACGCATGAGGTTTTTACCGCGATTGGTATTCAATATCAACAAACTCCTCATTTTCAATGCGTGACCAATACGGTTCAATTTGCCAGCCTCTCGGATCAGGATATGTGCGATTATTGGCACACTGCTGAGCCTCAGGACAAGGCAGGCGGCTATGCCATTCAAGGAATTGGTGCGATGTTCATCAAAAAAATAACCGGCAGTTTCAGTGCCATTATGGGGCTGCCTTTGTATGAAGTCATGGCGTTGCTTAAGAAAATTGGTTATCGTCACGGCATGAACTAAGCTTTTAGTATCACATCACCATGGAAAGCTATAAACCCTATTTTGATCTCTTTGCCTCATTGGATGAAAGCAGTCTGGTGATCACCGTCAATAAGCGTCTGAGTCAGCATTTGCTCGCCGGTTATTTGAAATATCTTCGCCATAAGCGAGGCAGCTCAATCATCATGCGATCAGCGGTTTTGTCTCTCAATGACTGGATTGAGCGGCTTTATCATGATGCCTGTCAATATGGTGAGGAGTTGGCTGATGTTATCGATGATAGTGAAGTCGAGATCCTGTTCTCGGAGATTGTGATAAAACGCCATGAACATCTGAGCGCCTCGTCCTGTTCCAGAGAGCTTGTCTCAGCCTGGCAGCGCCTTAATCAGTGGCAGATTGAGTTATCCGAGCTTGTTGCCTGGCTTGATAATAAAAATACGGCGTTTTTCTATGATTGTGCCCTGGAATTTGAGCGTTTGTGTCGAGAGAAACACTGGATTGATAGCAGCCGGCTTATCAATGAGTTGATGGCTTTGAATCAGAGATGTTATCCGTCGCTAAAAGGCATTGAAAAAGTTTATTTTGTTGGTTTTGATATTAAATCGCCGGCATTGTGTCAGTGGATAGCCAGACTTGAGATGATCGGTATCACTGTTTCTGATTGGTCGCTCAATACCGTAGCAGCCAAGGTCGATGTTGTGACCTGTGACAGTGAAGCCGATGAGATTAAATATGCCGCACAGATGGCAGCAAGTCTGACGGCTATTGATAAGAAAGCGCGAGTCGGGATTGTGGTGCTTGATATGCAGTCTTCTTTTGCACTGTTAAGAAGGCTGCTGGATGCCGAATTAGTCAATGAGCAGCACCGTCTTTCAGGGGATATCGATAATCAGGTGAGACCCTATACGATATCAGCAGGGCAGCCATTGTCTGAGATACCGATAATTGCTCAGCTGATAAAATGGTTGAATTTATTTCAGGCTGGCGATTGGGAGTCGATCACCACGGCATTGAACTCACCTTTTATCGCCGGCGTGAAAACACATGGCAGAAACAGGCAAGCACAGTTATACGCGCTTAAAAAACAGGTGCCGTTAAAAGTTTCATGGCAGGTGTTATCGCCACTTTTGGCGCTTTATTTGCAAGAGGATGAGCCCCTTTTGATCTCGATTGAGGCAATAAGTTCTCTGTGGGAAATGGCACATAAGCCAATCTCGGCAATGACATTTATTGAGCGTATAAAGTCTGCTTTAACCGCCTTGGGATGGCCAGGAGAGATTCCGTTGAGCAGTAGCGAACATCAGGCGACAGCAAGCTTTTACAGCTGTTTTAATACGCTTTTATTATCTCAGCGCCTGGGGCGTCAGTATACATTACGCCAGTGGTTGTATCGTTTACAGCAATTATTGCAACAGGAGTTGTTTCAGCCTGAGAGCAATGCCGAGGCACAAATACATGTTCTGGGTATGCTGGAATGTTCGGAGATCTTTTTTGATCGTCTGTTTGTGTTGGGAATGACGGATGAGTTGTGGCCTGCAACCACTAAAGCGCATCCGCTTTTGCCTTACCAGCTGCAGAAGCAGTATGATATGCCTCATGTCAATAACGACAGAGAGCTGCTGTTTGCCAAAGCCGTTAGTGAGCGTCTTTTGCATCAGGCTGAAAGGCTTACCATCAGTTATAGCGGTTTCAGTGAAAATGGTGAAAATCGAGTATCACCTCTGTTTGACCATTTTCCAGTACAGCCGGCTGTTATTAATCGCGGCGAAAATGGAGCGGCTGTTATGTTTGAAACACAGCCTGATTATATGCCTGCCCTTAATATGGAAGCGATATCGTCCGTGAAAGGGGGAGTGCAGATTCTCAAAAACATGGCGGATTGTCCTTATCGCGCTGCCTTGATTCATCGTCTTGATCTTGAAGGCTATCCAGAGCATCTCTTGGCGCTTGAAGCGGTTGAAAAGGGGATAATTATCCATGCGGTGCTTGAGCGGGTGTGGAGAGAGCTTCGCACGCAACAGCGCTTGCTTGAGCTGGATGATGATGCATTACAAGTGATAATCCAAGGGGCGTTGAATCAGGCGCTTCAAGTTTATCCTGGCGGCTATCGTTTCGTCCCGGCATTTATCAAAAAACTGGAATTGATGCGCCTTCAACAGCTGGTGCTAAAATGGCTTCAGTATGAAAAATCGCGCCATGAAGGATTTGATATTATCGCCTTGGAGAAAAGGATCGAGTTGAAATTGGCAGGGGTGGCGCTGACTTTGCGTATCGATCGAATCGATCGGCTTGATCGCGGCGCTGTTGTTATCATCGATTATAAGACCGGACAGAATTTCAGCATAAAAAAATTGCTTGAAGATCCGATTGGCGAGCCACAACTGCCGCTTTATGCCATTTATGAAGAGGCCGATGCGGTGGCTGTTGCCGTGGTGCATGGCAGAAACATAAAGTTCGAGACGGTATCAGGCATTGAAAACTGGCTAACGGAAAGCCTGCCTGTGACCTATGGCGATAAAAAAGGGCAGCTTCAGAACTTTGACGAGTTGAGAGATTTCTGGCGTCAAAACTTAAGTCGGACGATGGAGCGATTTATCGCCGGTGATATCACGCTGACACCATCACCACAACACTGCCAGTTCTGCCGTTTTGGCGCTATCTGCAGACACAGTGTAGTATGATTTTTCAAGTTTTTTCCCACCCCTCCCTTTATGTCAGCATAGGTTTATACATAAGTTCTTAAACAATGGCTAAAGCATTACAAATCAAACAGAACATATTTTTAAACGACATGCTGTTTGCCATTGATCTCTTCAGCCTGATAGTCCGTACGATCATGATCCGCGACAATCCGCATCAGTTTCTCGCGACTGATATTTGCCAACAGATCCTCAATCTCCGAGTTGATGATATCGAGAGAGACCAGCGATTCATTCTCTGATATGAGCAGCTTGTCAAAACCGGAGGCTTTTAATTTTGATTTGTCATAAAAGAGCTCCTCATACATCTTCTCCCCAGGGCGCAGACCGGTAAATTCGATATCGATATCGACATAGGGTTTCTTACCCGATAAGCGAATCAGCTCTTCTGCCAGATCTTTGATCTTTATGGGTTGCCCCATCTCCAGCACAAAAGTCTCTCCTCCCTGTCCAACCGATGCCGACAGCGTCACCAACAATGCGGCTTCGGGAATGGTCATGAAATAGCGCTCTATATTTTTATCGGTTACCGTCAGTGGCCCTCCTTTTGCAAGTTGACTTCTAAACAGCGGAATGACGCTGCCGGTGGAGCCTAAGACATTGCCAAAGCGTGTGATAATGAAGCGAGTATTCGATTTGGCATTGGCTTTTGCCGAGACATAAAGCTCGGCGATGCGTTTTGTCGCGCCCATGATGTTTGTGGGTCTGACGGCTTTATCGGTGGATACCAGCACAAATTTAGCCACTTTATACTTCTCGGCGAGCGTGGTCATCACTCGAGTGCCGATAATGTTGTTATAGATGGCGCTAACGGTTTGTGTTTCAAGCATTGGAACGTGTTTGTAGGCGGCGGCGTGAAAGATAATATCGATATTTTCATCGACCAGAATGTCGTTGAGCAGCCTGAAATCAGTGACGGAAGCCAATACGCACAAGAGCGCGGTTGAGGCGCTGTGTTTCTCTAATTCCATTTCCGCTTTATAGAGATTGTATTCGCTGTGATCAAGAATAATCAGCTTTTTTAAATTGGCGTGTAAAAGCAACTGGCGACAGATTTCATAGCCGATAGAGCCGCCACCGCCTGTGACTAAAACCGTGGCGTTATCGTATTGTGAATGCAATTGGCTTTCGTGAATAAAGACCTGCTCTCTGCCTAGAAGCTCTTCGATTGATACCTCTTTTAAGTCGGTGTGTTCGGCACCTCGGGTGAGCTCTAAAATCGACGGCGTAATCTTGATGCGACAGCCAGTATTTTGGCATTGAAGATAGACTTCTCTCAATCCTCTGGCACCTAGCGATGGCATGGCGATGACGATCTCATCTATTTTAAATTGGCGGATAAATTCATTGCTTTTTAATTGTGAGATTGCACCGACGATGGGAATGCCGCTTAATTTTTTGCCATGAAGTTCAGGATTGTCGTCAAAAATGGCGACAACTCGATAGGGGGTTTGAAGATACTCATTTTCGATTAAAAACAGATTGGCACCGTCTCCAGCACCTAGTAATATAATTTTTCGACCCGTTTTGACTTTTTCTTTTTTTGCCATGACAAATTGCCGGAAAAAAAATCGACCAGCCAGCATACAAAACAGCGTCATCAACGGGAAAAATATCACATGTGCTCGCTGAATGCTCATTAGTTGATCGATGAAAAATTCCATACCAAAAAATAACAGCGACCCGATGATAACGGCGTAGATGTTTTTGTATAAATCATTGACGGAGACTTTTTTCCATAAAGCGGCATAAGTGCGATAACACTTTAAAACCACGGCGTAAGCAAGAAAAATTTCAAGCTCTTGTCTTAGAAAGATCTCATTTATCGACTGTGGGTAAATTAAGAGACAGACAAAAAACCAGGACGCAAGTGCGCATGCGATGTCAAAGCTAAATACCAGCCAGGCTTTTTTGTTTTTGAGTAGACTTGTTTTTATCATCCTGATTCGATCTCCTTGTGACTCAAAAAAATGAAGCATAAAATTATTGTTTATTTTATATTTATATAATTTTAAATCAATTATGTCATGTGTTGATCAATAATAAATAATTATATATATTTAAAAAAATAGTATTTACCAACCTGAGTGTTTATGTTATTGATTACAGGAGTTGCTGGATTCATCGGTTTTCATGTCTGCAGGCATTATTTAGAGCGAGGCGTTGCCGTGCTTGGCGTGGATAACATTAATGATTATTATGATGTTGATCTCAAATACGCAAGGCTCAGGCAGCTTGAAGACTATTCAGACTTCCGCTTTCTCAGGCTCGATTTAGCCGATCGTCAGGCCGTTGAGCAGCTGTTTCATGATTATCGCATCAATAGAATCATTCATCTGGCGGCACAAGCCGGTGTGCGTCATTCGATCGAAAAACCCATGGAGTATATCGATTCAAATGTAGTCGGCTTCATGACGATTCTTGAAGGCGCGCGTCATCATCGAGTAAAACATCTGGTCTATGCCTCAACGAGCTCAGTTTATGGCGCCAACTCGATCAGACCCTTTTCGGAAAAACAGGGAGTCAATCATCCGCTGGCGCTCTATGCAGCGACCAAGCGCTTTGATGAGTTGGCTGCGCACAGCTATTCCAGTCTTTATAAACTGCCGACAACCGGGTTGCGTTTTTTCAGTGTTTATGGGCCATGGGGCAGACCAGATATGGCCTTGTTTAAATTTACCAAAAACATTCTCGAAGATAAATCGATAGATGTCTATAACCATGGCGATATGATCCGTGATTTCACCTATGTCGATGATATCGTCGAGGGGGTGGTGCGGGCGTTGGAGATGATTCCTTTGGCTTCAGATGACTGGAGCGAGGATGAGTTAAATACGCCCGATATCAGTTATGCGCCGTTTCGAATCTATAATATCGGCAATGGCAAGACCATTCAGCTCATGGAATATATCAAGGCAATCGAGCACCATCTGGGGAAAAAAGCCAGTCTGAATTTTTTGCCCATGCAGCCTGGTGATGTGCCGGCGGCTTGCGCCGATGTCTCGTCGCTTGAGCGCAACATTGGCTACAAACCTAAAGTTGATGTGTTGGATGGTATGAAATTATTTATAGATTGGTATATTAAATACTATAAATACACTATTGAAAAAGAGCCAGCCGTATGATACTGTTTGATCTATAAATATAAACGGACGTTTTTTATGAATAGAAAGGTATCTGTTATAGGATTGGGTTATGTTGGGCTTCCGGTAGCAGTTGCCTTTGGGCAAAGGGGAAACGTGGTCGCTTTTGATGTCAGCAGACGCCGTATCGATTCGCTTAGGCAGGGTTATGACTATACTCTGGAGGTGGAAGATGACATTTTACAAAGTGCTCGCCTACTGCTGAGTGACAATCCGGAGGATTTAAAACAGGCTGATTTCCATATCATTGCCGTTCCCACGCCGATTGATGAGAGTCATAAGCCAGATTTAACCCCCTTGTTAAGTGCCTCGGCACTTGTCGGCAGTGTGCTTAAGCGTGGCGATATCGTGGTGTTTGAATCCACGGTCTATCCAGGGGTGACGGAGGATAAATGTGTTCCTGTTTTAGAGAAACACTCAGGTCTTGTGTGTGGGGATGATTTTTTTGTTGGCTATTCTCCAGAGCGAATAAATCCAGGTGATAAAGCGCACACATTTACCAATGTCACCAAGGTCGTATCGGGTCAGAATTCAGAGATCTGTGACATTATTGCCGATGTTTACGGTTCTGTGGTGACAGCGGGAATTTACAAAGCCAGTTCAATCAAGGTGGCAGAAGCAGCTAAAGTCATCGAAAATACCCAACGCGATATCAATATTGCCTTTGTCAATGAGTTGTATAAGATCTTTCAGCTGATGAATATCAATACCCATGAGGTTTTGGAAGCCGCCGGCACCAAATGGAATTTTCTCAATTTCAAACCGGGTTTAGTCGGTGGTCATTGTATCGGAGTCGATCCTTATTATTTGACACACAAGGCTGAGAGCCTTGGCTATCATCCTCAGGTTATTCTCTCAGGCAGAAGAATCAATGATGGCATGGGAAAATACATTGCCGAGACGACGATAAAAGAGATGGTGAAAAAAAATATGATCGTCAAAGACAGTCGAGTTGCCATTTTGGGGCTGACGTTTAAGGAGAACTGTCCAGACGTCAGAAACACCCGCGTTATCGATATCATCGATGAGCTTAAATCTTATGATATCAAAACCATTGTCATCGATGAGATGGCGGATAAATCTCAGGCCAAAGAGCTCTACGATATACAGTTGCAACCCTTGTCCGCGATCGATAAATGCAATGTTGTGATTCTGGCGGTGGCTCATGAGTCATTTAAGTCCGAAGATATAAGATTAAGGCTCTCAGATAAAGCAGTTGTGGTTGATATAAAAAATATATACCCCAAGCTTTTTATGCCTGCTGTACACTCAACGTTTCAATCATCTCGGGAAGGAGTCGTTCTATGAAGCGTTTTGCCTTGATTGGGGCGGCTGGCTATATCGCCCCGCGGCATATGAGAGCCATTAAAGAGACAGGAAATGACCTGGTCGTTGCCATGGATCCTGTTGATTCTGTCGGAGTCATCGACCGTTATTTCCCGCGTGCAGACTTTTTCAAGGAGTTTGAACGTTTTGAGCGTAATGTTAACAAGCGTCGCTATTTGAGTCAGGCGTTGGACTATGTGGCCATTTGTTCTCCCAATTATATGCATGACAGTCATATTCGTTTCGCGCTTAGAAACGACATCGACGCCATATGTGAGAAACCATTGGTATTAAACCCTTGGACCATGGAGTCTTTGATTGATGCGGAAAAAGAAAGCGGCAGGCGAATTTATACGATCTTACAGTTGAGAAATCATCCGGCTATTGAGGCATTAAAAACTCAGGTAGAAAAAGCTCCAGATGATAAAATATATGATATTGACTTGACCTATATCACGTCGCGGGGAACCTGGTATTATACGACGTGGAAGGCAAATGAAGATAAAGGGGGTGGCATCGCCACTAACATCGGTGTGCATTTTTTTGATATGTTGTGTTGGATATTTGGCCAGGTTAAACACAATGAAGTTCATCTCTATGAACGTGATAAGGCGGCGGGATTTATCGAATTTCAAAGAGCTCGAGTCAGATGGTTTTTGAGTATTAATTCGGAAATGCTGCCAGAGCAAGCCAGAAAAAATGGACTCAAAACGTATAGAAACATTAGCATAGATGGGCAGGAACTCGAATTTAGTGATGGGTTTACCGATTTGCATACCCGGGTCTATGAGCAGATTCTAGCCAATAGGGGATATCGTGTCATTGATGCGAAAGCGGCAATTGATATCGTCTTTATGCTAAGACATATGAGCGTCATCGGTATCAATGATAATAGTCATCCTTTGACGCATCAGGCAATTAAAAGACCATTTACCGGTTTTTCTCAAGACCTGGTTAGTAAGTATATGAAGCACTATGAGTCGTCGATGTGTACGGAGAAGCAATCTGCATCGATGCCTGAGATGGATTTGGAGGGTGGGTTGTGAGCGCTGAGTCTGGCTTGTGCGATCGTCTGTTAGAGGGTGCTTTTTATGTTCATGAAAGCAGTTATATCGACGATGGTGTTAAAATTGGTAAAGATACTAAAGTCTGGCATTTTTGTCATATCATGTCTGGAACCAGAATAGGGCGGCAATGTTCATTTGGACAGAACTGCGTTGTCGGTCCCAATGTCACAATCGGCAATAACGTCAAGGTGCAGAATAATGTCTCAATCTATGATGGTGTTGAATGCGAGGATGATGTGTTTTTGGGGCCTTCTATGGTTTTTACCAATGTTATTAATCCCAGAAGTCATGTTAATCGAAAAGACGAGTTTAAGAGAACGTTGTTGAAAAAAGGCGCCTCAATCGGTGCTAATGCCACGATTGTTTGTGGCAATACCATCGGCGAGTATGCCATGGTTGGAGCAGGCAGTGTCGTTACAAAAGCTGTCAAAGCGTATGCCTTAGTTGTTGGTGTGCCTGCAAAGCAGATAGGTTGGGTAGGCTGTGGTGGTGATCGTCTTGATTTTGATGAAAATAATCAGGCATTTGATGAGGCAGGAAACCATTATTATTTTCAAAACGATCAAGTCATTAAACGTTGAGTATAATTCAATATGCAAGCATTTTTCGATATACAGGCGCAATATATGGCGCATAAGCATGAAATCAACGACGCGATTCAAAGCGTTTTAGATTCGGCTAAGTTTATTATGGGGCCTCAGGTTTTTGAGCTCGAGGCGCAACTTCAGGCCTATACGGGAGCGAAACATTGCATCACTTGTGGCAATGGGACTGATGCCTTGCAGATTGCGATGATGGCCATTGGGATTAAACCTGGAGATGAGGTTATCACCACACCGTTTAGTTTTATTGCCACGGCCGAGACCATTGCCCTGTTAGGAGCCAAGCCGGTATTTGTCGATATAGAAGAAGACAGCTTTTTAATCGATGCCAATCTCATTG
Organism: Francisellaceae bacterium; assembly: GCA_049416425.1. GTDB lineage: Bacteria > Pseudomonadota > Gammaproteobacteria > Francisellales > Francisellaceae > JBMSHD01. The sequence goes on from JBMSHD010000026.1 coordinate 12,065, forward strand.
CCGAGAAGATCACCGAGAAAACCAGAGCCATTATTCCAGTATCGCTTTATGGGCAGATTGCCGATATGGACGCCATTAATCATATTGCCAATGAATACTCAGAAAAACTCGGCCATAGAATCTATGTGATTGAAGATGCAGCGCAAAGTTTTGGTGCCGAATATAAAGGCAGAAAATCCGGTAATGTATCGGCTATTGCCACAACCAGTTTTTTTCCGACCAAGCCTTTAGGCTGTTATGGTGATGGTGGCGCTATATTTACCTCGGATGATGAGATTGCGCAGGTATTGAAAGAAATTCGAGTACATGGGCAAAGTCGGCGTTATTATCATACTCGCCTCGGTATCAATTCCCGACTTGACACGCTTCAGGCGGCAATCTTGTTGGTAAAATTAAAATACCTTGATGAAGCGCTTAAACTGCGAAAAAGGCGTGCGGCTGAATACGATCAATTATTTAAAAATACCGAAGTTATCACCCCGGTAACTGTTGCAAATCGCACCCATGTATATGGACAATATACCGTTAAAGTGAAGAATCGGGATGACTTTATTGAGGCCTTAAAGCGAGAGGATATTCCTGCGGCAATTCACTATCCTGTTCCATTGCATCGTCAGCCGGCATTTGCAGATGATAATACGAGATGCCCTGTGGCTGAAAGCTTATCTGATGAGGTTGTCAGTTTACCCATGTGCTTGTACAGCCGATTTCCTTTTGCAAATAAGGGTATCTGTGAAGCGGTATGATATCATCATCATCGGCGGAGGCATTATGGGCTTGAGCCTGGCCTATCGACTCTGTGAGTTGAAAGGAGACAGGCGGCGTATTCTGATCATCGAAAAGGAGAGTGATGTCGCCATGCATGCCAGTGGCAGAAACAGTGGAGTGCTTCATGCCGGCATTTATTATGGAAGCGACTCACTGAAGGCGCGATTTTGTCGTCAAGGTTCCATGATGATGAAACGATATTGCCAAGATCATGGGTTGGCGATTAATCGCTGCGGTAAACTTATCGTCTCTAAAGATGAGAAAGAAGAAAAACGCCTTTTTGAGCTTTATGAAATGGCCAGAGTCAATGGTGCAAAGGTGGCGCTTATCAATCAAAAACAGGTCAATGAAATAGACAGAAGTGTCAAGACATTTTCTACGGCAATCTGGTCTCCTGAGACGGCCTCAATTTCCCCTAAAGCCGTGTGTCATTCTTTGCATCAGGAGCTTACCGACACCGGAGTTGATTTTGCTTTTAATAGTCCAGTCACAGGAGTCGATATACAGGGAAAAACAGTAGAAACCCAGGATAAGAGATTCAGCTATGACACGCTGATTAACACGGCGGGTCTTTATGCCGATAAAATAGCTCAATGCTGTGGTGTTACTGATGACTATGCCTTATTGCCGTTTAAAGGGATCTATTTTATAAGCAGGAGCGATACGATTCGTCTTAAGACCAATGTCTATCCTGTGCCCGATCCTCAATATCCCTTTCTGGGAGTGCATTTTACTATCACTGTCGATGGCAGAACCAAGATTGGTCCGACGGCAATTCCGGCGTTATGGCGTGAGCACTACAGCGGCATAGAGAGATTTAAGGCTAAAGAGTTTGGCAACATCCTAAACTGGTATATGAAATCGGTTGTTGGTAATCATTTTAATTTTCGTGCCTTATTGGCGAGTGAGGCCAAATATTTGTTCAGGGGAAATCTACTAAAAGAGGCTCAAAAAATGGTGAATTTGGATTTGGCGGCTGCCAGGTTTGTCAGATCAGCACCTGGTATTCGCGCTCAATTATATGACAAGCGCCATAAACGTCTGGTGAATGATTTTATTATCGAACATAAACAGGACACCATACATGTATTAAATGCCGTCAGCCCAGCATTTACAAGTGCTTTTGCCATGGCGGATTATATTATCAAGGAGAAATTATGTTGACATTGAAAGACAAGAAAGTATTGGTTACCGGCGGGGCTGGTTTTATCGGCTCATTCGTGGTAAGAGAGCTGTTAAAAAGCGATGTTGCCGAGGTCGTTATCTATGATAATTTCGTCCGCGGCAAAAAGGAGAATATAGCACAGTCTCTGAAAGATCCTCGTTGTTATGTTTATCCTTATGGCGGTGATATTCGTGAGATCGATATTCTCGATAAGGCCATGGAAGGCATCGACTATGTCTTTCATTTGGCGGCGATGTGGTTATTGCATTGTAAGGATTTTCCTAAAACGGCATTCGATGTCAATATTCAAGGGACTTATAATGTTTTAGAAGCCTGTGTCAAACATGGCGTCAAAAAACTGATTTTTTCTTCTTCGGCCTCGGTCTATGGCGATGCCGTTTCTGTACCGATGACGGAAGCCCATCCCTTTAACAACAAAAATTTTTACGGTTCGACTAAAATCTCTGGAGAGGCGATGTGCACGGCATTTAATGATCGTTATGGTTTATCGGTTATTGGTCTTCGCTATATGAATGTCTACGGTCCGGGGCAGGATATGCATAATATCTACAGTGGTGTGGTGCCGATTATGCTTAAAAAAATTGCCGAAAATGAGACTCCTGTTATCAATGGCGATGGCTCTCAGGCCTATGATTTCATCTATGTAGAAGATGTGGCCCGTGCAAATATCGCCGCGTTATTATCGGATGTAGACTACGGTTTTTATAATGTCGGTACCGAAGTGCAGACGACAATCCGTGAGCTTTGCTCTTTGATCTTGGAATTAACGGAGTCAAATTTAGAGATTCAATATAAACCTTATGGTGAAGACGATGCTCGCCAGTTTGTGAAAAATAGAATTGGGTCTAAAGAAAAAGCCTGTGATGAGCTTGGCTTCCACTATCGATATGATTTAGAGGCCGGCTTAGAGAAATTGATTCAATGGCAGTCAACTGAGCAACCTTCTGAAAATGTATTAGAGGGAGCCGTATGAAAATCCCAATTACCAGAGCCGTTTTTAATGATGATGAGAAAAAGGCGATAATAAAACCTTTGGAGACGGGTTGGGTTGTGCAGGGACCTTATGTTTCGGCATTTCAAAGCAAATTTGCCGAATTTACTGGGGCAGGTTATGCCAAGGCGGTGAGCAACTGTACCACGGCCTTGCACTTAGCCTTGGTTGCCCTGGGGGTCGGTGAGGGTGATAAAGTCGTGGTGCCTTCCTTTACCTACGTGGCTTCGGCCAATGCCGTCGAGTATACCGGAGCCGAGGTGGTGTTTTGTGATATCGACTTGGCTACTTTTAATATCGATACCAATAAGTTGGAAACGCTTCTTGCCAATGATCCTGCCATAAAGGCGGTGATGCCTGTTAATCTATTTGGGCTTTGTGCCGATTTGCCTGCGATTAAGAAGCTGGCAGACCAATATTCAGCGAATCATGACATAGCCATAGTGGAGGATTCGGCCTGTGGCTTTGATGCCTGGATTGGAGAGAAACATTCCGGAACGTTTGGTGACATTGGCTGTTTTTCTTTTCATCCCAGAAAATCGATTACGACCGGTGAAGGCGGTATGTTGATCACCGATAGTGAAGTGATCTATCCTCTGTTATCGCAGCTATGTGATCATGGCGCGGCTAAGTCGGATCTGCAAAGACATGAAGAAAAAGGTGGCTCGCTTTTGCCGGAGTTTACCATGCGCGGGTTTAACTATCGCATGACCGATTTTCAAGGTGCTTTAGGTGTTTGTCAGATGGAAAAGGCCGGTATGATTATGGAGGGAAGACGTGCCATTGCCAAAGCTTATGATGAGGCATTGAAGGATGTCGAGAGTCTTGTTGTACCTTATGTGCCAGAAAATTATAGGCATGGTTATCAGTCCTATGTCTGTCTTTTTACCGATGGTGAGGATGTCAAAAATCTTACTATCGATCAGATTGACAAGATTAATATCAAGCGTAATCGATTTATGGAGAAACTGGAAGAAAAAGGGATAGCAACACGACAAGGAACACATGCTGTTCATACATTGAGATATTATAAAGATCGCTATCGGCTGGAAGATGCAGACTATTTGATGGCCTATGCAGCAGACAGGCTTAGCATTGCGCTACCACTTTATGCGGACATGAGCAAGGCCGAGTTTGACTATGTTATCGATACTATTAGGGAGCCGCTATGTGTGGCATTGTAGGTGCGGTGTCGTTAAAACAACCTGGTATTGAGGTCAACAGAGCAAAACCCATGCTCGATAAGATTGCACATCGCGGCCCCGATGATGTCGGTTATTTGTTTTTTCACACAGGTGTCCGCCATAGGCAAAAAGTATCCTTTTATCATAATCTCACCGATGAACAGTTTAAACAGAATAAGCCTTTTCTGCCTTCTATTGATCACAGTGAGGTACAAAGAGAGCTGTTGAGCCATGATTGGGATATCTATTTTGGCCATAGGAGATTGTCGATTATCGATATCAGTGTCAATGCACATCAGCCGATGTCTGATCTAGCCAGAAAGGTATGGCTGGTCTATAACGGGGAGATTTATAATTTTAAAGAATTACGCACGCAGTTACAAAGGTTCGGGCATACCTTTACGACACAGTCTGATACCGAGGTGCTGATTTATGCCTATATCACTTGGGGAGCAGATGTCGTTAAACATTTAAATGGCATGTTTAGTTTTGCCATCTATGATGATAATAAGAAGAAAGTTTATTTGGCGCGTGACCGTTATGGTATCAAGCCGCTTTATTATACCCTGACAGCGAATCAGACGCTGTTGTTTGCCAGTGAATCTAAGGCCTTGTTGAGTTATCTGGGAGACAAGCCGAATATCGATACCTGTGCGCTTGCCGAGTATTTCACCTTTCAAAATATCTTTTCTAATCGCACCTTTTATCAAGATATTCAACTATTGGAGCCTGGTCATTATCTGGAGGTCGATCTTCAAAAAGCACCAATATTGGTATTAAAACAATACTGGGATTTTGACTTCAAAGAGCCAGTCTATAAGGCGGATGAAAGAGAATATAGTGAGGAGCTGGATCGGCTTTTCAATCAGGCTGTTGAGCGTCAGTTAGTCGGTGATGTTGAGGTTGGCAGTTTTCTAAGCGGTGGCATGGACAGCGGCTCAATTACCGCTATCGCCTCTAATAAGATGTCTGAAGCTGGAGAGTTCGATGGAGTGAATAACTCGTTATTTACTGCACGAGATTCTCATGGGCTCACCTTTCCACATTCCCTGAAAACTTTCACCGTCGGCTTTGATTTAAATTCTGTTTCTGGCATGGAGCTTGCTTTCGATGAGAGAGCAAAAGCAGAATACATGTCCTATCTCTTTAAAACCGAGCATTATGAGATGGTATTGAAAGCCGGCGATATGGAGAGATGTCTGCCATCGTTTAGTTATTATTTGGAAGAGCCAAGAGTTGGTCAAAGCTATCCGAATTTTTATGCCTCAAAGCTTGCCAGTCGTTTTGTTAAGGTCTGTCTGGCCGGAACGGGTGGTGATGAGCTTTTCGGTGGCTACCCTTGGCGTTATTACCGAGCGGTTAATAATAAGAATTTTGATGATTACGCCGAGAAATACTATGTCTTCTGGCAGAGACTGCTGAAAGACAAAGATTTTGCCACATTTTTCGCACCTATCTATGATGATATTAAACACATCGATACCAGAGAAGTCTTCAAAGCTGTGTTTAAGAACTCACAGCTGCCTCAATCGCCAGAGGATTATGTCAATCATTCGCTTTACTTTGAAGCCAAGACGTTTCTTCATGGGCTTTTGGTCGTAGAAGACAAGCTATCTATGGCGCATTCGTTAGAGACTCGCGTGCCATTTCTGGATAATGATCTGGTTGATTTTGCCCTGCGTCTGCCGGTGAAATATAAGCTGGGTAATCTTGATAAAGTGATGCAGCTTGATGAGAACGATCTAGGCGATAAGTCCAGTGAGTATTTCAATAAAACCAGAGACGGAAAAATTTTGTTTAGAAAAGTGATGGAGAAATATGTCCCCAAAGATATTACCAAAAGTGTCAAACAGGGTTTCTCGTCTCCCGATAACAGCTGGTTTAAAGGGGAAAGTATTGATTATGTGAGAAAAATTCTTCTCGATGAAAAAGCACAATTTTATCGATACATAGATAAAAAAAGGGTTTCTGATATTGTTGGCAGCCATATCAGTGGAGAGAAAAATCATCGGCTTTTTCTCTGGTCATTGATAAATTTTAGTCAGTGGTGTTGTGATTATGAATAGTCTGAAATATATATTTTTGGGATCAACATCTTTTAGCCAAGAAGTATTGTTACATCTTATGAGTCACGGATATATCCCTGAGCTTATTTTTACGATGCCAAAAGCATTCAAAATTTCGTATAGTGATACTCAAGTTGTTAACAGAAATTTCTTCGATCTATCGTCCATTGCCGAAGAAATGAATATTCCCTGTTATGAGATAGGTTCAAAAAACGGGAAGAAATTAGATGATTATATCGAATTGATCCAAGGTTTAAATGTTGATGTCATCGTTGTTGCCGGTTGGTATTATATGCTCACAAAATCCGTTCGCAATTCAGTAAAAAACGGAGCATGGGGAGTTCATGCCTCATTACTGCCGAGATATGCAGGGGGTGCACCATTAACCTGGGCAATAATAAATGGAGAGAAAGAAGCGGGAGTAACCCTTTTTCGTCTTGAAGATGGTGTCGATGATGGAGACATTATTATGCAGAAATCCTTCAGTATTGAACATGAAGATTCGATTAAGCAGGTCTATGAAAAAGCAACCCAGGTGACAAAAGAAATCATCATTGATGCATTTAATCGCATCGATTCATTGAATTATATACCGCAAGATAAAAGTCGTATAGAAGTGTATCCTCAGCGAAATCCAGATGATGGTGAAATAGACTTATCTAAGCCCTCAATCGATATTTATAACTTTATTCGTGCGCAGTCTGCCCCTTACCCTGGGGCATTTATCCGAACCATAGATGGTAAAAAATTAATCTTAGAGAAAGCGAGAATAGAATAGATGTGATGATGCTAGCTAATAATAGCTTATAATTAAGGAGTGATTAAAATGCGGTTTTATGAAGATTTTACAGAGTGTGCTTATAGAGGCATAGTAGAGACGGCAGTGGGCAGAAATCCTCTATTTTATGAAGATATAGACGGAAATGATGATTTCATGCTCTGGAGACATGATGTTGATATCTCTCTGGATCGGTCTCTGGCGCTGGCTAAAATCGAGGCGGAATTACAGATGCCTAGTACGTATTTTATTTTGGTGAATTCTGCCTTCTATAATGCCTTTGAGGCGAGATCCATCAACATCGTGAAAAAGATTATGCGTTTGGGTCATAGGATTGGATTGCATTTTGACCCTGGCGTCTATTCCATTCATTCATCTTCTGATTTGGAGTCATATTTAAAGTTTGAAAAACATATACTCGAAACTTTGTATGAGACGAGGATTACTGTTTTTTCTTTTCATAACCCTACTCTAGAGATTTTAAATTATGATGATTACTATTATTGCGACATGATAAACGCCTATGCACGTTACTTCAAAGATAATGTGCATTATTGCAGCGATAGTAATGGATATTGGCGTTACGAAAGATTAGTTGATTTTCTTGCTAAAAATCACAGAAAATCTCAAGTGTTAACGCATCCGGCCTGGTGGCAGAAAGCAGCCGCTTCACCACGAGCAAGAATACAGCGTTGTATTGATGGTAGAGCCGTGAGTGTTGCCAAGGAATATGATACCTTATTGAGGATACATGGAAGAGAAAATGTCGGTGCATAAGATTTGTATGCTGGGATGCACTGAGGCAGGGCATCATATTATTGAATTTCTATTACACCATGGAATTTCAATAGATCACTTTGTTACCATAGCTCCAGAACGTGCATCAAACTTAAATATAAGTGGCTACAAAAATTTTGAAAGCTTGGCTAAAAGCCATAATATTCCAATTTATTATCCGCAAAAATATCACCTGAAAACCAGGGAAGATATCGCATTTTTTCAAGAGCATAAATTTGATCTTATCGTTCAAGGTGGCTGGCAAAGGTTAATACCCGAGGAAATTTTATCGAGTTTGAGCATTGGTGCGATTGGTGTGCATGGCAGCTCTGACTTCTTGCCAAGGGGAAGAGGACGCTCGCCGATGAATTGGTCGATTCTTGAAGGGAAAAAACGGTTCATCCTGCAGCTTTTTATGATGCAGCCAGGCGCCGATAATGGCGATATTTTCGCTTACGAGCAATTTGATATTAATGAACATGATACGATCAAAACTTTGTATTATAAAAATGCAATTATCACCAAAAGACTTTTGCTTGAGTATATTCCAAAGTTATTAACAGAGAGAGTCAGTTTTAAAAAGCAAACTGGGATGGTTAGCTATTATCCGAAAAGGACACCTGAAGATGGCCAAATATTGTGG
>JBMSHD010000027.1:0-20336 GCA_049416425.1 Francisellaceae bacterium
CAAACCAGAATAACTTCTTCTTGATTCCTGTGTCGAATGAAAGAAAAGCTAAAAAACAGAAATAACGCTAAAAATCCTTAAACAGTTGCAACCCTAAAGGCAGATCCTCATTGATAAGCTCTCTGACAACATTCTCGGTATTTCCTGTCAGCATGATTTGATAACGCCGATGTTTTATTCTTTGCCTTACCTGGTCAAAAAGAATCAAATCGAGATTATTATCCAGCACCGAATTCTTCATGGCGATAAGTGTTAACATGCGCTCGAAAGACAATACGGCATTTTTCGTAATATCGAGTTGTAGAAAATGAACAATAGATTGCTCTACCAGTTTAATATCCACCGGAAGAGACGAAGGCTCTGGTAACCTTCTTGCCCCTAATCGAGCAATAGCCTGCATCAGCTCTACATCGGCTGGACGCCGGCATAGACGCTCGCTGTAGTATTGAAACCAGGCATTACGAATCGACACCGGCAGGCGATCGAGTGAAAAAAGTAGTCTCTGCTTTTCAGACTTTGCCATCGTTGAGGCACGATTCGACGATTTAGCCGATGATGTGACGGCCTTAATATCATCATAAATGCGCTCTTGATGTTCAGGGCTTAAGCCAAGAGAAACTCGACGCCAAGCCGCCCAAAACTGATTTTGTGCCTGTGAATCTTTAGGATATTGCAACTTTTCGGCATATAATTCGATCAGCTGATTCACTCGCCTGCCATCTCCATTTACACCGATTCCGGGGCGCAGGATAAATCCGATATAATGCCACCATGTCGCCTCATGATCCGGTGATCTTTTTCGCCGATTTTTAAGCTCAAAAAATGGATCAAACAGCTGTCGTAACTCATTGGCTTTGCTTATTTGATGTTGAGCCAGATAGCGTTTTATCTGCTGTTTAAATCCCGGCGTTTTTAATGTATTGGCAACAAAATAAGCATGCAGAAATGGCTTGATGCCATCGACAACATACGAATCCACAGAAACAGAATCAACTCGTTTTTGTTTTTCAGTGGATTTAGATTTGTCATTTAGCGCAAAATCCAGAGCCAAAACCTGTCGTTGTCCATCGTTCATTTTTAAGCTGAGAACACCAACCTCATCGAGGCGGCTTGTCAACTCAATCTCACATATTTCAGCGTCACGATCTGGTGTCAATACCAGCTCATAAAGCTTATGCCAATTTTGATCAAAACAAAATCTGTCCCCAACCTTCAGCACAGAAAAAGCAGAATAATAAAGCGGAAAACGTACCTGCTGCCCGGTTTTTAAATGAAATGTATCGATCAACGAAAAGCTCTGTCCCACTTTAGCTCCTTGATTAAGAAGACAAACACCACTATGGGTTTTATCATCGATCATCAAGGCATAACTAAAAGGCGCGTGAGCGACAACCGCCCGCTGTTTTTCTCGATAATGCTGAAAGCTCACAGCCCCTTTAGCCACAGCAAGGCTCACCGATGGACTCATCAGAGTATCGATCATCTCCCCTTTCCAGTTTGAAACAAGCGAGCTTATGCGCTTACAAATCGCTTCACAATAGCTCACCCCCCCGTTAAACAGGATGACCTCAGGAAGGTGAATCGTTTGTTCTGAACCGATGGATAGAAATCTTCTCATCGCCTGTTGTGATGAGGATAAAAAAGCCGCCAGATGTCGGGTGATGGCGACATCCTTTTCATAGGGTAGACCCAGACGTTTAATTCCACTGTTATAGCGCTGTGGGCGCTCCTTTAAGTCTATCTCTGGAAAAAACCATCCAAGATCCTCGTCTCAATCCACTGACGCTGAAGCATTGTCTTAAATTTTAACTTAAAAAGCCCAGATGAACCTGCTGAGGATAACGATAACGGCAACTCATCCGGCGACTCGAAAGACAGCAGTCGCTCCTTTATGCCTCTTAGTTGAGAGCTCAACCTCGGCATCATTGACTGAGAAAGCCGCCAGCCCTCTCGCTCAATCAACTGCTGCGTTAAAAACAGATCGATATTCTCCCCACCCAAAAGCAGGTGATCGCCAACACTGATACGCTCAAAATGACTACCATTTTCATCCATGGTAAGCCCAATTAAACTGAAATCGGTGGTGCCGCCACCGATATCGACGACCAGCGCAATCGATTTTTCCACTTGCTGACTCGTGATCGACAAGTCCTCATCATGCATTGCCATCCAGGCATAAAACGCCGCCAGCGGCTCCTCTAGAAGCCGATACGATTGAAAGCCAAGCCGATCCATGGTATTGGCAAGCGCGGATCTGGCATTATCGTTGAATGAAGCCGGAAGCGTGACGACCACATTCTGTTTATTCATGGGAAAATCCTGCATCTCAGCATTCCATGCATCGGCAAGATAAGTCAGCAGAATCTCGATGATCTCAATCGGTGCATATTGAGCTTGCTCACCTTCAGGCAAAAGCGGCTGATTAATATCAAGATGAGTATGCCCAAGCCAGCTTTTCGGCGCTTTGATGACGGGGATATCGGTCGATTCCGCCAGTTTTCTGGCATACTCGCCGATAATGAGTCGAGGATGAGAAACCGACCAGGGCAGCACTTTGGCTATCTCTTCATTCATGATGGCGATGAAGACCGGTAACAGTGACAAGGTCATGTATTGATCCGCCGCAATCAACTGCGGAATTTTAAAATAATGGATCTCATCATCGTGAGGTTTGCAATACGCCATGGCGATATTGGTGGTTCCCAGATCGATGCCGATTTTGTATTTATTATTTGGCAAATTAAAGCTCGCTTTACATTGGCTTTTTTAAACTTAGGGAATTATAACCAGTAATGCGGCTTAAGTTCAAATAACAGCGGAAAATGAACCACCATCGTTAAGGGCAGATGCATATTCGTTATGTCAGCTTGCCCCATTGCCTTGGTTTTAATGACGTTTCTGGCAGATTTAAGGCTCTAAGTGCGGTAGCCTATTGCGACGCATCCTAAAATATTAAGCCAAGATGGTTGTTTATTTTGCCAACACTTCTATCCGCTTATAACTAACGAATAAATCGGTTGAATAAAGTTAAGAAGAAGCCCCGGGAAGATTCCCAGAATCAGAATCAAAAGCGCATTTAAAGACAGAGCAACCAAGGTATTTTTATTGGCATAGATCGGCGACTGATTTTTCGGATCATCAAAATACATGACCTTAACCACACGCACATAGTAGTAAGAGGCGATCACCGACATGATGAGCGCATAACCGGCCAAAACGTAAGCCTGCTCTTTAACAAGTCCCATGATGATAAATAGTTTGGCGAAAAATCCAGCAAATGGAGGCACCCCTGCCATTGAAAACATCACCATCAACATCAGAAAGGCAATCCAGGGATTTCGACGATTAAGCCCGGCAAAATCTGATAGTTTCTCAACCTCATAACCTTTGACGCTCAAGACGATCAAAAGCCCAAAAGCCGCCGCGGCCATCAAGGCATAAACGGCAACATAATAAAGTGAGGTCGTCAGTGCCAAGGCATCCGGATGCAGAAGAAACGCCAGCAGAATAAAACCGATATGCGAAATGGTCGAATAACCCAAAAGCCGCTTGAGATTATCCTGGACTAGAGCAACAATGTTACCAAGGAAAATGGAAATAACCGCAAGCACGGCGATGACATGAGACCAGGCATAGATCTGTCCCGGAAACGCCAACAGCAAAAAGCGAGCCAACATGGCAAAAGCCGCAATTTTAGGAATCGTCCCCAAAAATGCCGTCACCGCATTGGGAGAGCCTTCATAAACATCGGGTACCCACATATGAAAAGGCACCGCTCCCAATTTAAAGCAGGCCGCCGCCAGCATAAACACCATGGCAATCAACACGATATCAAGATGCGCGGCGTGAGCTGTAGAGAGATAGATACCGATTTCAGTCAGATCAATCGTGCCGGTGATACCATAGATATAAGACATGCCAAACAACAAGATACCGGAGCTTATGGCGCCGAGAATAAAATATTTGATCGCCGCCTCGGCTCCTTTGGCATAGCCACGTCTAATCGCAATCAAGGCATATAACGGTAAAGACAAAAGCTCGAGTCCAATATAGACGGTAAGCAAACTATGTGCCGAGGTCAGCACCACAGCACCTAAGATCGATAACAAAGCCAGAGCATAAAACTCACCCTGTGGCAGCTTTCGGTCTTCGATATATTCCTTGGCATAAACAAAAACAAAAAACGCGATTAAAAAGATGACGATCTGTAGCGAGAAGGTAAAGGGATTGTTGACCGTCTGCCCCCCAAAACCTATATCGATTTTGATATAAAGCTGGCGCAAGGTGATCCAGGCGGCGACGATAAGCGAAATCTGAGCCAGAAAGTAGGCCAGACGCGGGAAGGCTTTTCCCCACATTAAATCGCACAACAACACGACAAGCGCCGAGATGGCAATGGTGATTTCGGGCAGTACGGTTAAAATATTTGCTAACATCATTATCAACTCTTGTTTTCTTTCCTGGTTACACCATCATGTTGGCGGCACGTACGATCTCGCTGGAAGCAGCAGATGATAAGTGCAGAATTGGCTCTGGATAAAAGCCAAAATAAAGCGTCGGAATCGCCAGCAGCACAAATACAAAGATCTCAAGTCCCTTGATGTCCTCCATGTTGGCGATCTGGTTGCTCACAACTTTACCAAATAATACCCGTTTATACATCCACAGCGTATAAACAGGGGCGATAATAAGCGTCAGACCGGCTAAAAGCGCGACCCACACCGAATATTTAAACACGGCGATGATGATTAAAAACTCACCGATAAAGCCACTGGTTCCAGGAAGCCCGACATTGGCCATACAAAAGAGCATGAAAAAAGTGGCAAACATCGGCATGGATGAGGCTACACCCTGAAAATCCCGAATATTACGCGTCTTCATCCGCAATGCCAAAAAGCCACAGCCGATGAACATCCCACCGGATGAGAAGGCATGAGCAATCATCTGAAAGACCGCACCCTGGATGGCAAGCTCGGCATCGGCTGCCCCCGCCATCTGATCGGGATTACTACGAACCAGAAGGAAAATAGAAAACATCGCCAGCGTTACAAGTCCCATATGCGAGATTGAAGAATAGGCAATCAGGCGTTTAAAGTCTGTCTGCGCCACAGCAACGATGCCAACATAGACGATGGCAACAAGTGATATGGCCACTAAAAGCCAATCCAGGGTTGCCGTAATTGAAGGCACCAATGGCAACACAAAACGCAAAAACCCATAGGCGCCAAGCTTAAGCATCAATGCCGCCAGCACAACTGAACCACCAGCCGGTGCCTCGGCATGCGCATCAGGCAACCATGAGTGAAACGGCCACATCGGAATTTTAACGGCAAAGGCCAGAAAGAAGGCACCGAATAAAAGCCATTGTGCCGTCAGCGTGATATTGACAAGATCACCCAGCTGATTGGTTTGTGTCGCCCATTTGATGAAATTATCAATTGAGAAGCTATCTGAATAGATCATGCTGCTTCCCAACTGATCGACGACCTGATGCTGAATATATAAAAAAGCCAACAATAAAAATACCGAGCCGAAGAAGGTATAGAGAAAATACTTCATCGCCGCATAGGCTTTCTTCTTGCCACCCCAGATACCGATACCAAGCGTGGTTGGAATCAACAGCGCCTCCCAGAACACATAAAACAGCATGGTGTCTCTGGCCATGAACACGGCATTGGTCAATCCACAGGTGATCAAAAAGATTGCCATATACTGACGCAGTTTAAATTTAATGCTGTTCCAGGCGGCCAACACGATGACGATATTGGTAAACGAGGTCAGTATAATAAACAGTACCGAAAAACCATCGACACCCAGATAATAGTAAACGGATTGATCCGTCCCCATCAGGCTAAACCAATGAGCATACTCGACAAACTGCATGCCGGGATTGGAAGGATCAAAGCCTAAATATAAGGGCACGCATAGCAGCAGCGTGATAATCGAGATTACCAACGCCGTCCAGCGAGCCGATTCTTTTTTACCATCGCGTGATTTTGCCGCTAAAACGACAAATCCGCCAATTGTCGGTACCCAAATCAACAAGCTCAATAAATAATGGGTCATATACATAATCTGTTTTTCCCTTAAGCCTTAACCATTTATCCAGAATATTAACCAGGCAATCAATGCCAAAATACCAAGCAAAAGCACAAAGGCATAATCATATAAAAATCCACGCTGCACCTTTTTAAACTGCTTGCCTGTCATATAGATTAAAGCCACGCTGCCATGAACGGCTGCCTTATCGATTAAAAAGATATCGACAACATACCATAGGAATTTACTCAAAAGCAAAAAGGCTCTGGTAATGACGATATCATAAAGTCCATCGATGAAATATTTTTTCACCAGAATGTAGTAAAGAATTCCCACTCCCGTTTTAACCTCGGTGAGTTTTTTGGGAACAGCAGGCAACCACACATAAAGAATATAAGACAAAACCAGCGCACTGATAGCCAGCCAAAACGGAATTGTATAAATAGACTCCCTGATAAAATCCCAGGCTGTCTTATGCGAGGCGGTCTCCGCGGCGATAGCATCCACCACCGTGATATTGCCAAGCCCAGGCTCCAGATATTGGCTGATGGTGTGACCAAAGAAACCATTGGAGTTAGTAAGATTGGGCGTCAAGGCCTCATGAAAAAAGGCCATTCCAGCAAAAATAGCGGGAATGGACAATAAAATCAGTGGTATTAAAATGGTCCAAGGAGACTCTTTGATATGCTGAGCCGTATGTTTATCCATTCTTGGCTGACCATGAAAGGTCATAAAAATCATTCTAAAGGTGTAAAAAGAGGTCACAAAGGCACAGGCCAAAACCAGAAGATAGGCGAACTCATGCCCAGGCAATGTGGTCATATGCGCCGACTCAATGATGAGATCCTTGGAGAAAAATCCGGCAAACGGTGGAATCGCCGCCAATGACCAGCCACCGATAACCATACAGATATAGGTAATCGGCAGTTTTTTTCTAAGCCCACCCATTTTACTCATATCCTGCTCGTGATGCATGGCGATGATGACAGAACCGGCCGCCAGAAATAAAAGCGCTTTAAACATGGCGTGAGTCATCAGATGAAACATGCCGATGGAGAAAGCACTGGCTCCTTGCGCCACCATCATATAGCCTAATTGAGATAAAGTACAATAGGCGATGACGCGCTTGATATCCATCTGCACGATGGCGTTAAGTCCCATAAACAGACAGGTGATAGCACCGATGATCATCACAAAACTTAAACTCGCCGGAGACAGCACAAACATCGGTGACAGTCTGGCCACCATGAAGACACCGGCGGTGACCATGGTTGCGGCATGGATTAAAGCCGAAATTGGCGTCGGACCTTCCATCGAGCCCTCAAGCCAGGTATGAAGTGGAAACTGTGCCGATTTACCCATGGCACCGATAAACAGAAGCACACACATAAGCGTGATCGGGCTGAAAGTCATACCGAGAAAGTCGACGGTCTGGGTTTCATTGATGTGCTTGACGGCGGCAAATACGGCCTGGTAGTCAAGCGAGTTCGTATAATAGACGACCGCGGCAATACCCAAAAGAAACCCCAGATCACCAACCCGGTTCATAATAAAGGCTCTCAGTGAGGCTTCATTAGCACGATTTCGATCAAAATAAAACCCGATTAGAAGGTAAGAGAACAACCCCACTCCTTCCCAACCGAAGAATAGCACCAGAAAGTTGTCGCTCATCACCAGACACAACATGGCAAAGGTAAAACCGGAAATATAGGCAAAAAATCGCGCATAGCCGGATTCGCCTTTCATATAACCAACAGAATACAGATGCACCAGCGTTGAGACAAAGGTGACGATCAGCATCATAAACACAGACAAGCGATCGACGACGAAACTCACCGACATGCTGATCTGTTTAAATACGGCCCAGTTAAAATAACTGACATGAAAGACGCTGTTTTCGACATAGACACCATAAGCGAGATAGCAGCTTAAAAGAAAAGACAAAAGTACTAAAGAGGTGGTAAAAACATTGACACCATTGAGCTTGATCTGGACAGGGAAGAATCCAGCCAGAATGGCGCCCAGCGCAGGTGCTAAAATAATAATTGCAATAATCGTCTCGACACCCATGCTCTAACCCTTAAGCGTGTTTAATTTACTGACATCAATCGTCTTTCTGGTTCTAAATAAAACCACGACGATGGCAAGCCCAATGGCGGCCTCAGCCGCGGCAACCGTCAGAATGAAAAAGACGAACACATCACCGGTGCTCTCTTTGAGCATGCTGGAGAAGGCGATAAAGTTGGTATTGACCGCCAGAAGCATAAGCTCAATCGACATTAAAAGGATCAAAAGATTACGACGGTTGATCAAGATCCCGGCGATGCTGATGGAAAAAATAATCGCACTAAATATCAGATAATGCGTCACAGGTACTGGAATGCTAGTCATTTTTATCCTCGCTGATAGTATTATCGCCGTCTCCAGACGATTTTTTCTCGGCTTTCATCTTGATGATTTTCAGACGATCTCTGGCCTCAACCCTCAATTGTAAACTCGGGTTTATCGCTTTATTGCCAGGTTTTCTACCACGGAAGGTCAACATGATCGCCGCAATCATCGCCGTTAACAGAATCATCCCGGCAAGCTCAAAGGCATACAGATAATCATCTGAGAACATCACTCGACCCAACGCCTTCACCGTTCCACTTCCGCCATAGATAGGGTATGAGCCAAAAGCATGCACCACGGTAATGGCTAAAAGCACGGCCAGCGCGGCACAGATAAGAATCGTCAATGGCCAGTAAATGACCAATTTCTTCTGTTTGACGACGATATCGATATCGAGCATCATCACCACAAACAGGAACATGACCAGCACGGCGCCGACATAGACGACGATCAAAAGCAGTGCCAGGTATTCCTGCTGCATCGTTAACCAGACACCGGCGGCAGCAAAAAACGTAAATACCTTGGCGATCACGGCTCTGACCGGATTTTTAGCGCTGATGACTAATAGCGCGCCTAAAATCGTCAGCGCTGCAAAGACATAAAATATAATATTAACCGTCATCCTTCTCTACCTGAATTGCATTTGTTGATGATCAAGTGCGCGATCTCTGGCAATCTCTTGTTCATATTTATCGCCAATAGCTAGAAGTTTAGCCTTCGTCATGATATTTTCACCTCTATTCTCGAAATGATATTCAAAAATTCGAGTCTCGACGATGGAATCAACCGGACAGGATTCCTCACAAAAGCCACAGAAAATACATTTAAACAGATCGATCTCATATTTGGTCGTACGTCTTGAGCCATCTTCTCTGGGTTCGGCTTCAATGGTGATAGCAAGTGCCGGACACACCGCTTCGCACAATTTACAAGCAATGCAGCGCTCTTCGCCATTTTCATAGCGTCTCAAGGCATGCAGACCACGAAAACGATTGGACTGCGGCGTTTTTTAATCGGGATACTGAATCGTGACCTTGCGGCTGAAAAAATGCCTGCCGGTGATTCTCAATCCCTTCAATAGCTCCCACAACAGGAAAGTCCGAAAATAGCGCGTGATTGACTTAAACATCATATACTCCTAATTTCACCACCATGGGCCGAGCCCCAATTTCACCATAAAGGCCACGACGATAACCCAGATAAGCGTCAGCGGGATAAACACCTTCCAGCCCAAACGCATCAGTTGATCATAGCGATATCTTGGAAAGGTTGCCCTGATCCATAGAAACATCAACATGAAGATGGCGGTTTTTAAAAACAGCCAGACCATGCCGGGAACCCATGAGAAGGCCTCAGAAAGCCCGGGAATGCTGGCAAAGGGTGACAGCCAGCCACCTAAGAAAAACAACGCCGTCAAAAGACTGATTAAGATCATGTTGGCATATTCGGCCAGAAAGAACAGCGCAAAACGTGCCCCTGAATATTCCAAATGGTGTCCGGCAATGATCTCAGATTCGCCTTCTACCACATCAAATGGCGCCCGGTTAGTCTCGGCGACACCTGAGATAAAATAGATGATAAAAAGCGGAAACAGCGGGATGAAATACCAATGCCAAATGCCACCGGCCTGCGTCTCGACGATGGTCGTTAAATTAAGTGATCCGGCTGCAATCAACACACCCACCAAGGCAAAGCCCATCGCCAGCTCATAGGAGACGACCTGAGCGGCGGCTCTCAAAGCCCCAAACATGGCATATTTTGAGTTGGAGGCCCAACCGGCGATTACCACTCCATAAACAGCGATCGAGGTCATCGCCAGAATATACAAAAGCCCGGCGTTGGCATTGGATAAAACGATGCCCTTGCCAAATGGCACAACCGCCCAGGCAGCATAAGCTGGAGCGAAAGCCAGAAGTGGTGCGATAAAAAACAGATAACGATTGGATTTCGTTGGAATGATAATCTCTTTTAACAACAACTTAACCGCATCGATAATCGGCTGCAAAAGCCCGAAAGAGCCTACACGATTAGGACCGATACGATCCTGCATGTAACCGATGACTTTACGCTCGGCGTAGGTATAATAAGCCACAACTAAAATCAGGGGAATGATGATAAGCAGTATTTTCAGTACTATCCAGATAATATCAAAAATCATACGCTGGCATCCTCGTGATTTGGGTGAAACAGACGGATTTGGCTCTGGTTTTCCGGATTAAACAAAGCAAAAGGTAAAAACACGCTCATATCGGCCAGCTTTTCATCGATGATCAAATCAAGCCTATGTTGTCTGTCTTCGACTTCAAGCACAACCTCACAACATCCCATCAAACCCTGTTGCTCGGCGGCAACCACAGACATATGAACGCTTTGAGCCCATTGATTATCCCTGGTCTGTGCCAGCGGCGTGGCACGACGCAGCAGATGATCGGTGCGATACATCGACAACTTAGGGCTGAATATAAGCGCATTCTGCGCTTCAGGGATACCGCTACGCAAAATCTCATTGACATCGAATGTAAGTTCATGCAGCGGCTGGCTGTTTAGCTCAGCAAAGACATCGGCAATACGCTGATAATCAAAACCGGCTATATTCAGAAGATTTCCCAAAACACGCAAAACTTTCCATGCCGTTTTAATCTCGGCATACGGGTCGACAACAGCCTTGAAGGACTGATGAATGCCGCTGATGTTCATAAAACTGCCATCGGTCTCAAAATGGCTGGCAATCGGCAGAATAATATCGGCATATTGGCGCATGTTCTCCGTTATATAAGGGCTCATCACCACGACGATATCGATCCCCTCCAGCGTCTTTAATGCATCCATACCCATGATGGTATCGAATTCTGGTTCGATATTGTGCAAAATCGCCAGCTTGATATCGCCTTTGCCTTTTAGAATTTCTATGGCTCCAAGTCCGCGCTCATTCACACCAACGGGAGCAACCCCCGCCTTAAAATAAGGATGCATGCCCGCCGCCAAAGCCCCTTTGGCATTGGCATTGAAACTCAATATTCCGCCTTTGGCTGAGGCCGCCTTGATAATAAGATCATTCAATAGCGCCAGGACATCAAAGTGCGTATTGGTCAGCGCATCCTGGCCTAGAAGAACGACTGGATTTTCAGACCTCAACATCGCTTCAACAACCGACTCGATACCTGCCGGAATGCTGACCTCGGCAAAGTATTTCTGAAGTGCATCCAAATCATCAAAATCGAGTTTGACTCGCTGACACAAGGCCTTTAGCATCGCCGTCATGGCATGAACCAGCTCACCGCTTTCAATCTTAAGCGTCTCTATCGGATAGTTGAAATCATAACTTGTGCTGTTTAAAGCATATGCCTGGGCACCATCTAATACGGCCTTTCTGACTCGATGATTGACCAGTGGATATTCTTTTCTCAACTGACTGCCAATAAGAAGGATAAAGTCAGACGATTCAATCTCTTTAAGCTCACAATTAAAACCCATGCCTGCCGTGACACCATGAGCTATACTGCCCTGTTTTAGTCGAGTATCAACATGGTTTGAACCTAAGGATCGAATCAATTTCTGCAATAAATAGAGCTCTTCGGTGGTCGAGTTCTCAGAAGCGATGGCGGCGATACTGTTCGCTCCATCCTGTTTCAATGTTGTTTCAATGGCGACTTTAACAAAATCAAGTGCCTCTTCCCAGCTGACATCCTGCCACTGATCTCTTTTCTTGATCACTGGAGTCTCGAGGCGATCTTCCGTATAGAGCCCGGTATAGGCAAACCGATCCTTATCGGCAATCCAGGTCTCATTGATACGATCATGCTCTCTGGGAACAATCCTCATCAGCTTATTACGCCTGACATGCGCAAACAGATGGGCACCGATGCCATCAGCCGCTGAGATCGTCGGTCTTTGCAATAATTCCCAGGCACGAGCATTGAAGCGAAATGGTTTTGATGTCAAGGCACCAACCGGGCACAAATCAATCATGTTACCGGAGAGCTCTGAGTCAACGGTACGCGCCACATATGTGCCAATCTCGGTATGATCACCCCGCCCCATGGCACCAAGCTCTTTATCGCCGGCAATCTCTTCACCAAATCGTACACAGCGCGTGCACTGAATACAGCGAGTCATATCAGTGGCAATTAAAGAGCCCAATGAAGGATCATCAAAAGCGCGTTTTGTCTCGTTGTAATGAGAGACATCATTGCCATAGCCCATGGCGATATCTTGAAGCTCACACTCACCACCCTGGTCACATATCGGACAATCCAATGGGTGGTTGATCAACAGAAACTCCATGACTTTTTTCTGGTACGACAGCGTCTTTTCACTCTTGGTAAAGACCTTCATGCCATCCATCACAGGCGTGGCACAGGCCGGAGAAGGTTTTCTTGCCCCTTCAATATCAACCAAACACATGCGACAATTCGCCGCCACGGAGAGTTTCTTATGATAACAAAATCGAGGAATATAAATACCGTGATTGTCGGCAACCTGAATCACCATCTGCCCCGGATTAGCCTGATAAGACTTGCCATCGATCTCAATGTTGAGGGTTTTGACTTCTTGTTTTTCTGACACCACAATCACCCTTTAGCAAATATTTCAACAGATGTCTGAGCTGCTTCAATCTTACGCTCAAACTCATGACGGAATTTTGTGATATAACTTTGTACCGGCCAGGCCGCCGCATCGCCTAACCCACAGATGGTATTGCCTTCAATATTAGACGCCACGCGAAACAGATTATCCAAATCATCCGCTTTACCATGCCCGTTTAAGATGCGGTGCAGGGTGCGAGCCATCCAGCCGGTTCCTTCCCGGCAAGGGGTACACTGACCGCAGGACTCCTCGTAATAGAATTCAGCCAGTCTGGTCAGAACTTCAACCATGCAGGTATCCTCATCGATAACAACCACCGCCCCTGAGCCCAACATCGACCCTGCCGCGGCGATGGATTCATAGTCCATATTGCAGGCCATCATCTCTTCACCGGTTAAGATCTTACAGGAACTACCGCCGGGGATGACCGCCTTGATTTTTTTGCCCGCCTTGACACCACCTGCCATGGCTAATAATTCTGCAAATGGCGTGCCGAGTCCAACTTCAAAAACACCAGGCTTATTAACATGACCCGAAACACAAAACAGCTTGGTACCGCCACTTTTCTCGGTACCAAAGCGCTGAAACCATTCACCACCATGCTCCATAATCGGCGGCACCGAGGCATAGGATTCGGTATTGTTGATATTGGTTGGTTTGGCATAAAGCCCCTTATTCGCCGGAAACGGTGGCTTGAACCTGGGTTGACCCTTTTTGCCTTCTAAAGAATTTAACAGCGCGGTTTCCTCTCCACAAATATAAGCGCCAGCTCCAATAGAACAATACAGATCGAAACTGACACCCGAACCCTGAATGTTTTTGCCTAACAAACCGGACTCATAGGCTTCAACCAGCGCCTGCTCAAAGCGCTCAATCGGCTCGTAGAATTCACCACGAATATAGTTATAACCCGCCGTGGCTCCGGTGACAAAACCGGCGATAGCCATGCCTTCAATTAACTGATGCGGATTATTTCTTAAAATCTCACGATCTTTACAGGTTCCAGGCTCGCCTTCATCTGAATTACAGACCACATATTTCTGACCCGGTGCATTTCGCGGCATAAAACTCCACTTGAGCCCGGTTGGAAAACCGGCACCGCCACGACCGCGAAGCCCTGAGGTTTTTAAAGTGTCAATAATTTCTTCTGGGCTATAGTGACCGGCCAGAATTTTTTTCCAGGTTGAATAGCCACCGACGGCGAGATAAGACTTTAAACTCCACGGCTCATCAAAATGCAAGGTGCGAAAACAAACGTCATTGGCCATAGTCTACTCCAGATTATCCAGAATTCGATCGACTGCCTCGATCGTCAGATTTTCATGAAACACCTTGTCGACTTCCAGCATCGGCGCTCCACAACAGGCACCCTGACATTCGACTTCTCGTAGGGTAATTCGACCATCTTCGGTGGTCTGCCCCTTTTTAATTCCCAGTCTGTTCTCAATATGTTGCATAATCTTATTAGCGCCATTTAGCATGCAGGAGACATTGGTGCAGACATTGACTTTATGCCGACCAACTGGCTCCAAAGAATACATGCTGTAAAAGGTTGCCACCTCATAAACCGAAGCCGGCGGCACATCTAAAAACTGAGCCAGCCTGTTCATAAGCTCCATCGTTAAATAACCACCATTGTCATCTTGAAGCACGTGCAGCCCTGGGATAATCGCCGAGGCGCGACCTTCAGGCGGATACTTATTCAGCCAGAAATTCAATCTGTCTATGACTTCTTTCGTAAATAGTTCATTCTCTGCCATTCATCATTCCTCAATCAACGATCGACATCGCCAAATACAATATCCTGCGTGGCAATAATTGCCGGCACATCGGACAACATATGCCCGCTTAACATTTCATTCATGGCGCTCAAGTGGGTAAATCCAGGCGCACGAATCTTGACACGATAAGGCTTGTTGGCTCCGTCTGAAATCAGATAGATCCCAAACTCGCCTTTTGGATGCTCCGTGCCTACATAAACCTCACCTTCAGGCACACAATAGCCTTCCGAAAACAGCTTGAAATGATGAATCAGTGATTCCATATCATCTTTCATCTGTTGGCGAGAGGGTGGAGCAACCTTATGGTCCAGAGTCATAATCGGACCCTCGTTCTCTCTCAACCATTTGACGCATTGACGAATGATATGATTGGACTGGCGCATCTCTTCCATCCGCACCAGATAACGATCGTAACAATCGCCATGAGTGCCAACAGGGATATCAAAATCAAGCTCATTATAGACATCATATGGCTGTTTTTTGCGAAGATCCCAGGCGATTCCTGAGGCTCTCAGCATCGGGCCGGTGAAACCCAATGACATGGCGCGCTCAGCAGAGACAACGCCGATGTTGACTGTTCGCTGCTTCCAGATTCGGTTATTGGTCAAAAGCCCTTCATATTCATCGATACACTTGGGAAAACGCTCGGTGAAATCCCAGATAAAATCCAAAAGCGAGCCTTGACGTGCCTTGTTGAATCCCTTTAGCTTGCGCTTGGAGATAAATCGAGACTTCTCATATTGTGGCATGGTTAAAGGCAGATCGCGCGCCACGCCACCCGGACGAAAATAGGTCGCATGCATTCTGGCACCGGAGACAGCCTCATAACAGTCAAATAAATCCTCACGTTCACGAAAGGTGTATAGAAATACAGTCATGGCACCTAGATCCAGACCATTGGCACCATTCCATAACAGATGATTTAAAATACGGGTAATCTCGGCAAACATCACGCGGATATACTGAGCCCGCTTAGGCACCTCAATGCCCAGGAGTTTTTCAATAGCCAGAACATAGGCGTGTTCATTGCACATCATCGAGACATAATCCAGTCGATCCATATAGCCTATGCTCTGATTAAACGGCTTCGATTCGGCAAGCTTTTCAGTCCCTCTATGCAAAAGGCCGACGTGAGGGTCGGCCCTGACGATAACTTCACCATCCAGCTCCAAAACCAGCCTCAACACACCATGCGCGGCAGGATGCACTGGACCGAAGTTCATGGTATAATTTTTAAATTCAGCCATAGCTTTTTTGTTCCAGGTTATTCCTCTAAATAGCGGTTATCTTGACGAATGACTTTCGGTACATTGACTCTTGGATCAATCTCAACCGGTTCATATACAACGCGTTTCTGTACCTCATCATAGCGCATCTCAACATAGCCGCTTTGCGGAAAATCTTTCCTAAATGGATGCCCGACAAAACCATAATCGGTGAGAATTCGTCGAAGATCGGGATGACCGACAAAAATAATGCCGAACATGTCAAAGGCCTCACGCTCATTCCAATCGGCCGATGCCCAGATACCTGTCACTGTTGGGATCATTGGATCCGACTCAGACAGAAAAACCTTGACTCGAATGCGCATATTGAGCGACAGGCTCAACAAATGATAGACCACAGCAAAGCGTTTTGCTGCAATATTCGGTTCTTTATTGAGAACCTCTGCCGACACGACTCCTCGCGAAAACCCGGTTGATGTGGCACTGTCTGTCTTCCATTCATCCTTACCATAGGTCAGATAATCAACACCGGATACATCGAGAAGCTGCTCAAACTTATAAAGATCACGAAGCCGTGTCAGCACTTCGATAATACGACTTTTGTCGACTTCAATGCTCAGCTCGCCAAAGGCAAGCGTTAAGGTGATGAATTTCTCGCCAAAATCTGCCTGTAACTGCGAAATGAAATTCGTCTCGATCTGCATCACGAGCTCCTCTTGATGGTATTGGTGCGTCTTATTTTATTCTGTAGCTGAATAATCCCATAGACCAACGCCTCAGCCGTCGGTGGACAGCCCGGCACATAGATATCAACCGGCATGATGCGATCACAGCCTCTGACGACAGAATAGGAATAATGATAGTAGCCTCCACCGTTGGCACAGGATCCCATCGAGATCACCCATTTGGGATCGGGCATCTGATCATAGACTTTTCTCAACGCCGGCGCCATTTTATTGCACAGCGTGCCGGCAACGATTAACACATCAGACTGTCTTGGTGAAGGACGAAATACCACACCAAAACGATCCAGATCATATCTGGCGGCACCGGCATGCATCATCTCAACGGCGCAACAGGCCAGGCCAAATGTCACAGGCCACAGTGAACCGGTTCTAACCCAGTTAATAAGCGCATCGGCACTTGTGGTCATAAAGCCTTTATTTTGATTCATGCTTTCTGTTATTCCCATTCCAGCGCTCCTTTTTTCCACTCATAGATAAAACCGATGAGAAGCACAAACAAGAAAATCATCATGGCGATAAAGCCTGCCCAGCTGATCGATCCGTTACCCGTATCTCTTAACTGCACTCCCCATGGCAGCATGAAGGCGACTTCAAGATCAAACACCAAAAATAGAATGGCCACAAGATAATAACGCACATCAAATTTCATGCGCGCACCCTCAAACTCGGCAAAGCCACATTCAAACGGGGCATTTTTCTCGGCAGAAGGTTTATTGACGCCGACGATAATGGATAGAAGTTTGCCACCCACTGCCATGGCAATGGCGATGACAATAGCCACGATTAAAAAAATCAATATCGGCAAATAGTCTTGATAGACGGATTGATACAGCATAATTTCACCTTTATTTTCTGGTGCCAAAGGCGGGACTCGAACCCGCACAACCAGTTGGTCACCACCCCCTCAAGATGGCGTGTCTACCAATTCCACCACTTTGGCACTACGTTTATTACTTTGTTGTATTCGACGTATTTTCCGGCTTCTGCTGTGTCGCTTGATCAATAGTTTGTTGTTTTTGAGCCTGGTACTTCTCATAATCAGACTGCGTTACCTGTTGTGTTGCCACATCAGAGCTTGAGGCGCCTGCCGAATGTTTACCAATATAGCTCAAAGAAACGCTTGTGACAAAAAAAACTGCCACCAAAAAAGCGGTCAGTTTAAACAGGAAAGGCGCGGCTCCTCGACTTCCAAACACCGTCTGTGAAGCACCGGATCCAAAAGAAGCTCCCATAGTCGCCCCTTTGCCTTGTTGCAATAACACAAGCCCAATGATGAGCACGGCTACTATAATATGTAAAGTCAGAAGAAATGCCAACATCTTTTTTTATCTTTTTGCGTTTTTAATGATTTCGCCAAAGTCCTTCGCCTTAAGGGAAGCACCACCTATTAATCCACCATCGACATCATCAAGAGACAAGATCTCTTTCGCATTTGATGGCTTCAGGCTGCCACCATATACAATTTTCAGTGAATTAGCAAGATTTTCGTTAAATTTTGCAAAGATTTGACGAATAAACCGATGCACTTCCTGCACCTCTTTTGCCGTTGCCGACAGTCCCGTTCCAATGGCCCATACCGGCTCATAGGCAATAATGAGGCGTTCTAGCTCATTATGAGTCAGAAGGTCAAATAAAGGCGCTATCTGCTGTGACAACACCTCGTGAAGCTGCCCTGATTTTCGCTCATCAAGCGTCTCTCCAATACAGACGACGGCAATCATACCATGCTCGATGGCTTTAAGCGCTTTTTTTGCCACCTGGTGACTGGTTTCATGAAACAGGGCTCTGCGTTCGGAGTGCCCCACCAACACATAATCAACACCACAATCGCTCAACATAGCACCACTGGTCTCACCGGTATAGGCGCCATCATTATACTCACTGATATTCTGCGCACCCAGAGCAATACCCTTTAAATTATTGCCGACAAATGCCAGATACGGTGTCGCAACACAAACGGCAATATCGGCATAATCAACGCTACCTGCCACTTGATTGAGTGACTCAGACAAGTCTTTGGCAAAACGAAAAGAACCGTTCATCTTCCAGTTGCCCATAATGATCTGTTTTCTCATGTCTTATTCCTGTATTTTTTCTTTGACTTTATCCACCAGATAATGCGCCCATTTTTGGGCAACACGATCATCTCTGGCTTCAACCATGACTCGCAATAGATTTTCAGTACCAGATGGTCTTAACACGACACGCCCATCGGCCGCCATTGCCTTCTCCACAAATGTCACATCTTCGATCAAAAGACTTAAATCCTGCGCATCAATTTTACGCAGAAGCGGCACATTAATCATCACCTGAGGCATCTTTTTGATACGACAAAGATCAAACAAGGATGCTTTTCTTTGACTAATCACCGCCAAAACCTGTAAAGCCGCCATCAATCCGTCGCCAGTGGAGTTGAAATTAAGATTGATAATATGTCCAGAAGCCTCTCCTCCCAGACACCATCCGTTATCCAGCATCATCTCCATCACATAGCGATCACCCACCTTGGCGCGCTTAAAGGCAACCTCCTCTTCGGCCAGCGCCTTTTCAACGGCAAGGTTCGTCATCACCGTGCCGACGACGCCGCCGATGCTGCCAACAATCTCAGGCGCCTGCGCCAGCAAATACAGTATCTCATCGCCATCGATAACTCTGCCGCTATGATCGACAAGCATCAACCTGTCACCATCGCCATCAAAGGCAATGCCGATATCCGCTTTCATCTTAACAACCGTATCCACCAGTTTTTGGGTATGAACGGCACCGCAATCTTCGTTGATATTATAACCATCAGGATCAGAGGCGATTTCAGTGAATTCGATCCCCAGGTTTTCAAATACGGCTTTTGCCACACGAAAAGTCGCCCCATTGGCGCAGTCGAGAACGACTTTTTTGCCCGTCAAGTCCATGTTTTTGGCAAATTTTTCTCGGCAATAAGAGACATAAGGCTCAATCTGATTAATTTGATTTTCCACCACACCGAAACGATCGTTGCCAACATAATAAAACTCGCCATCGATATGGCGCTCAATCTCCATCTCAAAGGCATCGGGCAGTTTATGACCCTCATGAGAAAACAGCTTGATACCATTATCGTAATACGGGTTATGTGAAGCGCTGATCACAACTCCGGCCTGGGCTCGTAATCGCTCGACCATAAACGCCACCACCGGGGTCGGCACAATGCCAAGATTGATCACATTAACTCCAGCCGCCGTAATTCCAGAGATAAAGGCGTTTTTCAACATATCACAGGAGGCTCGTGTATCCTGACCGATGACGACACAAGGCTTCTCTTTATGCTGCTTTTCCAAAAGACGACCAACGGCATTGCCAAGCTTCAGCACAAAATCAACCGTCAGTGGAAACTGTCCAACCCATCCCCTGACACCATCGGTACCAAAATATTTTCTTGCCATCGCTTTAATTCTCTAAAAGATCTATCATATTCTCCAGCGGGCGAGCTATTACTGCCTTGTTCTTACTCACCAGAATCGGGCGCTGTAAAAGTACCGGATGTGCCGCAATAATTTCTGCCCACTGGGCATCTGATCTTAGCCGTGCAT
>JBMSHD010000028.1:0-19779 GCA_049416425.1 Francisellaceae bacterium
TTAGAATAAGCGCGATAGCAACTGAGCTGTCGTAAGAATAGATTGAAATTGCTGGTATAGCTCAGTTGGTAGAGCAACTGATTCGTAATCAGTAGGTCGGAGGTTCGACTCCTCTTGCCAGCACCATAAATCTATTCTGCACAATCATGATGAGACAATCATCTCAGTAACTGATATTTATTAACAAATCCTTAAAAGTCACAATCTTTTCACTTGTCAGACCAGCAACACCCCGGTATACTGCTTGGCGAAATTAGAAGGGTTTTGTAGAAAAAATGCTGGCGAACCGACAACTGTATAAAAGACATTTTTTTGCCTTCCAGCTCTCGCTGTTGGTGCTTGGCTCGCTCATAAGTTTTTTATGGGGCGCGCCGTATGCTCTGGGATTTTTCTTGGGAGCGGCATTGATGTTTTGTGCTAATGTTGTCTTTCTGCTGAGACTTTTTCTGCGCAAAGCTCAATATCATCCGCTGAAGGAAGTGGCGATATTGTATGCCTGCGAATTTGCAAAACTCATTTTTGTTGCCGTGGGCACCGTGCTTTTGGCCATTTATGTGCAGCCTAAACTTCTGGCATTTGTGGCGGGGCTTATTAGCCTGCAGTTGGCGATGTGGTTTATGCCCCTGTTTATGAAATTGAAAATTTAATAACCTTAAAAAAATGAAGAGAAGAAGTTATGGCGCAAGGTGAACTTTTAACCTCCTCAGAATATGTGAAACACCATCTGCATCACTGGCAGATCAAACTGGGTGATTCGGCATTCTGGACGCTCAATATCGATACTTTGATTGTCAGTATCGCACTGGGTGTGTTGTTTCTGGGGCTTATGTATGCGGCTGCCAGAAAGGCAAAGGCGGCTGAGCCTGGAAAATGGCAGAACTTCGTCGAGATGACGCTGGAGTGGATCGATAATTCTGTGGCCAGCACCTATCACTATAAGCGTGATTTCGTCACGCCACTGGCGGCGACGATTTTTATCTGGGTGCTGCTGATGAACTTTATGGACTTGATTCCTGTTGATCTTATGGGCTGGTTGATTGCGCATCTGGGCGGCTCATCTGAGAATTATTTCCGCCTCGTGCCAACGGCCGATCCAAATCTGACGTTTGGATTGTCGATCAGTGTGTTTATGTTGATTATTTTTTATAACTTAAAAGCCAAAGGCGGTTTTGGCAGTCTGAAAGAATTATTCAGCGCACCTTTTGGAATCTGGCTGTTTCCATTGAACATTGCCTTTAGAATCATCGATGAAGTCGTTAAACCGCTTTCATTGTCTCTGCGTTTGTATGGTAATCTTTTTGCCGGAGAGCTCATCTTTATTTTGATTGCACTTCTGCCTTGGTGGATTCAATGGACATTGGGAGGGTTGTGGGCAATCTTCCATATTCTGGTTATCGTCATTCAGGCCTTCGTGTTCATGATGCTGACGGTGGTCTATCTGAATCTGGCGCAAGAAGCGCATTAACCCTATTTTAAGATAACAACAATTTAAATAACCAAAAACAGGAGAAAAACAACATGAATATGTCACTACAAGTACTGGGTAACTTAAATGGTTTAACGGCCATTGCCGTCGCTCTTCTTATCGCCCTGCCGGCGTTGGGAACCGCTATTGGTTTCGGTGTTCTCGGCGGGAAATATCTGGAAGGTGTGGCTCGCCAACCCGAATTAAGCGGCATGTTGCTCGGTCGGATGTTTATCGTTGCCGCTTTCGTTGATGCATTTGCCGCCATTTCAATCGCCATCGGTTTCCTGGTTCTTTATGCTAATCCTTTGGCTATCAATGGTCTTGCCGAAGCTGCGACTAAAGCCCTGGGTGCATAAGTTATTTTCATGAGCGTATCCAAAGAGGAGAAATCATGGATATTAATGTGACATTAATTGGCCAGATGATCACCTTTGCGATCTTCGTCGGTTTCACGATGAAATTCGTATGGCCACCGCTTAGAAAGGCGATGAATGATCGTAAAGATAAGATTGCAGAAGGTTTGGCTTCAGCTGACAGAGCCGAAAAAGAGCTTGAAGTTGCCAGAAGAAAAGCGAATGACTTGATTCATGACGCCAAAGCGCAGGCGACTAAAATTATCGAGCAGGCTAATAAGCGAGCCATCTTGATCGATGAGGAAGCCAAAGAGATGGCCAGAGTCGATGCCGAACGAATTCGTAAGGTTGCCAACGATGAGATTGAAGCCGAGCGACGCGCCTTGAAACATGAGCTCAGAAAAGAAGTTGTCGCCGTTGCGGTAGCCGGTGCTGAGAAACTCATTCACAAAAACATCGATACGGCAACGAATAGTCAGTTACTCGAAGCGCTGGCATCTGAGCTGTAAGTAAGAGGATAGACGATGGCAGATATGACCAGCATTGCACGTCCTTATGCCAGGGCGGCTTATGAATACGCAAAAGAGCATCAAGTTGCGAAGAACTGGCTTTATATGCTTGACGCTTGTGTGACGTGCATCGAAGATCCACGCATCATGGCGCTGATAGATAATCCTCAATACTCCGAGGGTGATGTGGCCAGTATCATTATCGAAACACTCACGGATGTGCTGGATCAACATGGTGTTAATTTCGTTAAAATCCTGTCACATTATAAGCGGCTGCTGATTTTGCCTGAAATATTGAAGCTGTTTGTGATCTATAAATCACAGGATGAACGCAAAAAGACGGCACGTATCACATTAGCCTACGAGGCAACAGATCAGTATCTGTCGGTGTTAAAAGACAAATTACAGACGCGTTTTAGGTGCGATATTGAGCTTGAGACGCATATTGACCCTGAAATCATTGGTGGTGCTGTCATAGAGGTTGACGATACGATTATTGATGGTTCATTGCGCGGCAGGTTGAAAAACATGCAGAATGTGCTGCAGGCCTGATTTGACAAGAATTGAAAATCGATAAATTTTTTAAGAGGTAGGTAGAAGGCTTATGCAATTAAGTTCAGCAGAGATAAGCGGTTTGATCAAAGAGCGAATCGCTAAATTTGACAATCGTGCCGAGACCAAAACGGAAGGCACAATCGTCAGTGTATCGGATGGAATTATTCGAATTCACGGGTTAAATGAGGTCGCCTCTGGTGAGATGATTGAGCTGCCAGGCGGTGTTTATGGTCTGGCGCTAAACTTGGAGCAGGACTCCGTCGGTGCGGTGGTGCTGGGCGATTATGAACATATTCAAGAGGGACAAAAGGCCTATTGTACAGGCAGAATTCTTGAAGTTCCGGTCGGTGAGGCATTGCTTGGACGTGTTGTCGATGCCTTGGGTAATCCAATTGATGGCAAGGGCGAGATCAAAACAAATGTAAGCTCTCCCGTTGAAAAAGTCGCTCCAGGCGTTATCTGGCGTCAGTCTGTTGATCAGCCAGTGCAAACTGGTATCAAGGCCATCGACGCCATGGTGCCAATCGGTCGAGGTCAGCGCGAGCTTATCATCGGTGACAGACAGACCGGTAAAACGGCCGTTGCCATCGATGCCATTATCAACCAGAAAGATACCGGTGTGAAGTGTATCTATGTTGCTATTGGGCAGAAAGCCTCATCGGTTGCCGATGTGGTCAGACGTTTGGAAGAACATGGTGCCATGGATCATACCATTATCGTGGCGGCCAATGCCTCAGATTCTGCGGCACTTCAGTATTTGGCTGCTTATTCCGGTTGTGCCATGGGTGAATATTTCCGCGATCGTGGTCAAGATGCGCTTATCGTCTATGATGATCTGACAAAACAGGCTTGGGCCTATCGTCAGATTTCACTGCTTCTGCGTCGGCCGCCAGGTCGTGAAGCCTATCCTGGGGATGTGTTCTATCTTCACTCTCGCCTTTTAGAGCGCGCCGCACGTGTCAATGCCGAGTATGTTGAGAAATACACCAATGGTGAAGTGAAAGGTAAAACGGGTTCGTTGACGGCATTGCCAATTATCGAGACTCAGGCCGGCGATATTTCAGCCTTCGTGCCAACCAACGTCATCTCAATTACCGATGGTCAGATCTTTTTGGAAACCGATTTGTTTAATGCTGGTATTCGCCCGGCGATCAATGCCGGTAATTCGGTATCTCGTGTTGGTGGTTCGGCACAGACCAAGATCATCAAGAAACTAGGTGGCGGTGTGCGTCTGGCTTTGGCTCAATATCGCGAACTTGAAGCCTTTGCTCAGTTTGCCTCCGATTTGGATGACGCCACGCGTGCACAGTTAAGACGTGGTGAGCGCGTCATGGAGCTGATGAAACAGAAGCAATTTCATCCTTTAACCATTGCTAAAATGGCTTTATCGCTTTATGCGGCGGATAAGGGGCATCTCGATGATATCGAGCTACATAAGATATCCAGCTTTGAAACCGCTTTGCATGAATTTGCAGAGGCTCAATATGCATCTGTGATGAATGAGCTCAACAAACATTGCAATTATAATGATGAAATCGCCGAGCAGTTTGAGAAAATCATCAAAGAATGCAAAGCCACTCAGGCGTGGTAAGGAGTAGCCTATGTCCAGTAGTCGTGAGATTCGAAACAAGATAAAGAGTGTACAGAATACTCAGAAAATCACGCGGGCGATGGAGTTAGTCGCAGCGAGTAAAATGCGAAAAGCCCGAGATCGTATGGAGGCTGCACGCCCTTATGCACAATATGCGCGTGATATCATAGCACATGCGACTCGCGCCAGCATGGAGTATTCCCATCCGTATTTCCAGGCGCGTACGGTTAAACGAGCCGGTTTAATTGTAGTGGCTACCGATCGCGGCTTGTGCGGTGGTCTTAATATCAACCTGTTTAAGCTGGTGCTGAAAAAGATAAGAGCGTTTCAAAACGATAAAGTGCCAGTCGATCTTTGCGTTATCGGACAAAAAGCCGAGAGTTTTTTCCGCCGACTTCATGGTATAAATATCATATCGGCTGCAAATTTCAGTGATGGTTCGAGCACTATCTCGGCCATAACGGGTTCTATTTCTGTGATGATTTCAGCATTTGATAATAAAGAAATCGATGCGCTTTATCTGTTTAGCAATCAGTTTGTCAACACCATCAAACAAAAACCTCATGCCGATCAGCTGTTGCCGATTTCATTGCCTGAGGTTGACAGTGAAAAATCACAAGGGCAATGGGATTATATTTATGAGCCAGGCGCCAAACGTGTGCTTGATGTGCTGTTGGTGCGCTATATTGAGTCACAGGTCTATAGCAGTGTTGTTGAGAATCTGGCTTGTGAACAGGCTGCTCGCATGTTGGCGATGAAAAATGCTACAGATAACGCCGGTGAGATCATCGATTCACTGAAACTGAAATTTAACAAGGCTCGTCAGGCTATGATTACGCAAGAGCTGTCCGAGATTGTATCGGGTGCGGCAGCGGTTTAAGCAAAGAGTTTTTAGCTTTAAGAGGAATATAATATGAGTATGGGTAAAATCAATCAAATCATCGGCGCGGTTGTGGATGTCTCCTTTCCACGTGATCAGGTGCCAAAAGTCTACGATGCGCTTGTTGTGACCGAAGTTAATCTGACGCTTGAAGTTCAGCAGGAAATTGGAGATGGTGTTGTTCGTACCATCGCCATGGGAGCTTCTGATGGTCTTAAACGTGGTATGGATGTCAAAAATACACATGCCCCGATTTCGGTTCCAGTAGGGCATGCTACCTTGGGACGGATCATGGATGTGTTGGGTAATCCAATCGATGAAGCTGGTCCAATTAATGCCGAGCGTAAAGACCCGATTCACAGAGCTGCTCCATCGTTTGCCGATCAAGCGTTAAGCGCTGAGATTCTAGAGACAGGTATTAAAGTTATTGACCTGATCTGTCCATTTGCCAAAGGGGGTAAAGTTGGGCTATTTGGTGGAGCCGGCGTTGGTAAAACTGTCACTATGATGGAGCTTATCAACAACATCGCCAAAGAGCATAGCGGTTATTCCGTGTTTGCTGGAGTTGGTGAGCGTACGCGTGAAGGTAATGACTTTTATCATGAAATGAAAGAGTCTAACGTACTGGACAAGGTATCACTGGTCTATGGCCAGATGAATGAGCCGCCAGGTAACCGTCTGCGTGTCGCCCTGACTGGTTTGACGATTGCCGAGAGTTTTCGTGATGAGAACCGTGATGTGCTGATGTTTATCGATAACATCTACCGTTATACGCTGGCAGGAACCGAAGTATCTGCCCTTTTGGGGCGGATGCCATCTGCCGTTGGCTATCAGCCGACGCTGGCGTATGAGATGGGCGTGCTTCAGGAGCGGATTACCTCGACCAAGACCGGTTCGATCACCTCGGTTCAGGCCGTCTACGTTCCTGCGGATGATTTGACGGATCCATCTCCGGCAACGACATTCTCTCATCTGGATGCCACAATCGTGTTATCGCGCCAGATTGCCGAGCTTGGCATTTATCCTGCGGTTGATCCGCTGGATTCCACCTCTCGTCAGCTCGATCCGCTTGTTGTTGGTTATGAGCATTATGAAGTCGCACGTAAGGTTCAGGAAACGCTTCAGCGCTATAAAGAGTTAAAAGATATCATCGCCATTCTAGGCATGGATGAGCTGTCTGAAGAAGACAAACTTACGGTCGCGCGTGCTCGTAAGATTCAACGCTTTTTATCTCAACCATTTCATGTGGCAGAGGTCTTTACCGGCAACCCTGGTAAATACGTGCCGCTTAAAGATACCATTGCCAGTTTCAAGGCAATCGTTGAAGGTGAATATGACCATCTTCCAGAGCAGGCTTTTTATATGGTTGGTACTATTGAAGAGGCTATTGAGAAGGCAAAATCACTGTAAATCTGTGGTTAATTTAAGGTGAAAAATATGTCTGAAAAACTCTTGAAGGTCAATGTTGTCAGCCATGAGGGTTCGGTTTATGAGGCTGAGGCCAAAATGGTCAGTCTCAGAGGCAGTGATGGTGAGATGGGTATTGCCTATGGACATACGCAACTGCTATCTACGGTGCCACCAGGTGTGGTTAGAATCGAGCGTGAAGGTGAGACGGATACGCTTTATATCTCCGGCGGTGTGGTAGAAGTTCAACCTCATGGCGTTATCATTCTCGCCGATGTCATGGAGCGGGCAAAAGATTTAAATGAAGCCGCCGCCGAGAAGGCTCGTCAGAATGCCAAACAAGTGCTGGAAAAAGGCAAGGACATGAGCAAGGTTGATGTCGAGGAAGCTCGTCAGATGCTGGCTGAAGCCGAAGCTAGATTGAAGGCACTGAAAATTCTCAAAGGTGTCAATGCGTACTACGGTGATAGTGATAAGTAATCATTAAAATTAGGAAGACGTTTTGTCATACTGGTAGAAATCATTGTATTTCATGGTACTGATGATTCGATTGGCATATTGATTGCCTTCAAGCTGGGAGTAGTCACCCAGGTGCATCACCAGGGTATTGGCGTCAAAAGGTTGACCATTTTTAACCATTTCTGCCCTGGTTTGTCGGAATCCTTCAAAGGCTGGTGCGCCATTTAACATATCAAAATAAGCCATGACGCTGTCTTTGGGCGATTTAAAGACTTGAACCTCATCGATTGTGCCAGGTGCTCTTTCTCTGGCAACCATGCCACAACCCTGAACAAAGCAATGCTGACCAAAATAATTATTTCCTTCTCTGGCAAAGCGTGAAGTCCCCCAGCCACTTTCCAAAGCTGCCTGAGCCAATACCAGACTAGTGGGAATGGTGTTGACTTTAACAAGCAGCTGATCGATCAGCTCAATCTCGCTTGTTTGATTCAATGTTTTCTTTTCCTGATTAGTTTGATATTCACTCGCCAGTGTCCTTAAGGTTCGTTTCTGAAACTCGGTCAATTGAGCTCCACCATTTAGACGGGATTGCATGACAAGAAGCTCATGGCGCTGAGACAGCACGGCTTTCTGCGCCTCAGTGATAAAAGGCAGCATATAGTCGACAAAAGTCTGCTTGCGTTCGGAAATGCTGGAGATTGCTGAGAAGTCAGGCGCTTTTTTCTGCTGCGGTGTACAGGCCGATACCAGCAAAGACAGGCAGGCTAAAAACAGAGATATAAAATAAAATTTTTTTAGCATGATTTTGATCTCTTTTATTCGGGTGATAAATAGAAGTCTAGATCAAAAGAGATAAAATGAAAACAATTTATAACTTAAT
Source organism: Francisellaceae bacterium (assembly GCA_049416425.1). GTDB lineage: Bacteria > Pseudomonadota > Gammaproteobacteria > Francisellales > Francisellaceae > JBMSHD01. The sequence goes on from JBMSHD010000028.1 coordinate 8,103, forward strand.
CTGCCTTTCCCTGGCGAAAGAATAAGAACAGATAAAACGTTTTAGGCCATCATATTTTTCAGTACTGTCTGCAAGATACCTCCGTTTTTCAGGTAGTCAACATCGACATCGGCATCGAGGCGCGCTAACGCCTGAAATTCAATTTTTTCACCATTTTCTTTGATGGCTTCAACGGTGATTCTGTCTCTGGGTTTAATATTGTCGAGTCCACGAATCGTAAATTGTTCTGAGCCATCGAGCCCAAGAGAGGCGGCATTTTGGCCTTCAAGATATTGCAATGGCAAAACACCCATGCCAACGAGATTGGAGCGATGAATCCGTTCATAGCTCTCGGCGATGACCGCTTTTACCCCCAGAAGGAAAGTGCCTTTCGCCGCCCAGTCACGAGATGATCCAGTGCCGTATTCCTTGCCCGCTAAAACGATAAGAGGAGTATTGGATGCTTTGTATTTCATGGCGGCATCATAGACATATTGAATGGAGCCATCGACAAGATATTTGGTGACACCACCCTCGGTTCCTGGAGCCAGAAGATTGCGAATGCGAATGTTGGCAAAGGTGCCGCGCATCATTACCTCATGGTTTCCACGTCTTGAACCATAGGAGTTGAAGTCTTTCTTCTCCACGCCGTGTGCTTTGAGATACTGACCTGCCGGATATTCTTCAGGAATGGCGCCTGCCGGAGAGATGTGGTCGGTAGTGACGGAATCTCCAAGCATCAAAAGTGTTCTGGCGCCTTCAATATCAAGAGAGCTCAAGTCGCTGTCGGCGAAATTTTCGAAGAAGCTTGGGCATTGAATATAGGTGGAGTTTTTATTGAATTCGTACAGATTGCCGCTTGAAGCCGAGAGCTTCTGCCAGTCTTCGGTGCCGTCTAAAATCGTGGCATAGGAGGACTTGAACATCTCGGCATTGATGATACTGTTTTGAAGATCGGCAATCTCTTTGGAGCTTGGCCAGATATCCTTGAGATAAACCGCCTGACCATCCTTATCTTCACCGATGGCATCGGTTTCAGGATCGAAGTCAACGGTTCCGGCGATGGCATAGGCCACGACGTGAATTGGAGAGGCTAGATAATTCGCTTTGACGTGAGGATTGATTCGACCTTCAAAGTTACGGTTTCCAGAGCCGACGGAAGTCACGACCAGATCGCCCTCATTGATGGCATCAATGATGGGCTGGTTCAAAGGTCCTGAATTACCGATGCAAGTCGTGCAGCCATAGCCAACGATATCAAATTTCAACTGCTCTAGATAGCTTAAAAGGCCTGATTTTTGCAGATATTGTGTCACCACCTGAGACCCGGGGGCCAGAGAGGTTTTGACGTACGGCTTGACGGTCAGTCCTTTCTCAACGGCCTTTTTAGCCAAGAGACCGGCACCGATTAAAACGGAAGGGTTGGAGGTATTGGTGCATGACGTGATGGCGGCAATGGCAACATCACCATGTGTCAAGCGGTAATCATGGTCTTTAACTTTAACCGTCTTTTTGCTTTGCTCTTCAGTGAGTCCAAAACCATGGAGACCCGCCTCGGCCGTCAGGCATTTTTTAAATTCAGCCTTGAGGTTGTGCATGGCAACGCGATCTTGAGGACGCTTAGGGCCTGCCAAAGTTGAATCAACCGTGTCAAGATCAAGCGCCACGATGCTTGAGTATTCGGGTTCCTCAGCACTGTCATGACGAAACAGATATTGTTCTTCATAGACCTTTCTGGCCAAATCGGTAAGTTGACCACGGTTAGTGTTATCGAAAAATTTAAGTGTGATATCATCAACTGGGAAGAAGCCCATGGTGGCACCGTATTCAGGCGCCATGTTGGCGAGTGTGGCGCGATCGGGAATGCTCATGTGTCTGACGCCTTCACCATAAAATTCAACGAATTTGCCGACAACGCCGTGCTGACGCAAGAGTTCTGTGATGCGAAGCACCAGATCCGTCGCCGTCACGCCTTCTCTTAATTTACCGGTAAGTTTCACGCCGACGACATCGGGAAGAATCATATAATAAGGCTGCCCAAGCATAACGGCTTCGGCTTCAATACCTCCTACGCCCCAACCCATGACGCCGACACCGTTGATCATGGTGGTGTGTGAATCGGTACCGACCAGGGTATCGGGGTAAGCTGTCGCTTTACCATCGATATCTTTTACCAGTATTCCTTTGGCCAGGTATTCGAGATTGACCTGGTGGATAATGCCCATACCAGGTGGGACGACGACGAAATCATCGAATGCTTTCTGTCCCCACTTCAATAGACTGTAACGTTCACCGTTTCTGCTGAACTCCATGGCAACGTTTTTCTTCAAGGCATCCTTAGAGCCGTAGTAATCAACCTGAACAGAGTGATCGATGACCATGGCTGTGTCGACAAGAGGGTTGATCTTTTGTGGATCGCCGCCGGCATTCTTAATGGCATCACGCATGGCGGCCAAATCAACCACGGCGGGGACTCCGGTAAAATCCTGCATGACTACTCGAGCCGGCATGTGCGGAATTTCTGAACGTTCCGATTGCTTGGCATCCCAATTAAGGACAAGCTCGACATCGCCTGGTTTGACCTTGTAATCATCGATATTTCGTAGTTGATTTTCAACCAGAACACGAATGGAGTAGGGCAAACGAGTAATGGATTTACCGGTGAGATCGGCCAGTTTTTTCAAGCTATAGGCTTGATATGTTTTTCCGTTTGATTGGATATCAACACGGGTGTTGAGTTTTAAATCTGTCATAGTCGAAGACTCCTTTTAAAAATTTGGTTTAAAGCATACGATAATGCTTGTTTTTTGTTTTGGATGTAAAAAATTATCATAGATGGTAAATGATGCCAGCCAGTTTGTACAGGTTTGACTGGCAGTGATTGTTTATTTATTCATCAAATGATAATTATTATCATCTTTTATCAGGGCTGTCTGATCAAGAGTATAACCCATGTTAATGAAAGACGAAAATCAGAAAATATAAACGGACGTTTAGACAGAATAAAACACAGTGACATCAACGAATAATCAGTATTTATTCTGTGCAGTATATTTATTTTTATATATACTCTAAATCATGTTATCGGGTATAAGCATCTGTTTTTTAATAAAAGAGGAGAAAATGTGTTAGAGAATTCAGCTGTTTTGTGATATAAAAACGCCCTAAGTTAACAATTAAAGTACAACAATGGAGTAATGACGATGCTAAGTGAACAGGAATTATTAGCGATGCCTGAAGATGAGTACATGAATAAGGCTCAGCTGGAGTTTTTCAAACAACTGTTGCTTCAGCAGAAGGCAGAGCTTAATGAAGCAATTGACGCGGCAAAGAAAAGTCTGGCCGAATCGGAGCGTAATATTGATTTAAATGATGTTGCCTCAAGTCAGGAGATGCAGCAGTTATATCTGCGCACGGTTGACCGTCAAAGCAAACTGTTGAGAAAAGTCAATGAAAGCCTGAAAAAGATCGATGGTAATGAGTATGGTTATTGTGAGCTTACCGGGGAGCCGATAGGGCTGCGTCGACTGCTGGCGCGTCCGACAGCCAGTCTTTCCGTTCAGGCTAAAGAAATTCAGGAGCATCAGGAGCGAACTCAAGGCTTTCTAAAAACTTCTGAGGAGTGAATATTGGCATTGTAAATTCCCTGAAGAAGGGCTTTTGCCTGTGTGCTATCGTGCTTTTGACCTGCCGTGATGATAAATCTAAGCGGATTACCGAGAGCATCAACAATGGCACGAATTTTTGTCGTAAAACCGCCTTTGCTTTTTCCTAATGCATTTTGTGCATTACCGCCCTTTTCATAGCCAGAGGCACCTGCCTGAGAACTGGAAAACAACCATTCAGGTTCTGAATATCATTTCATTGCTTGATTGTCTGAAAAGATACAATCCTGAAGTGGATTATCGACGGTGTGCAGATATGAAAGCATTGATTGACTATTGTGTCGGCATTATTAAGCAATAGGGTAGAAAATAATTGAAATCTGGAGCGGGAAACGAGACTCGAACTCGCGACCCCAACCTTGGCAAGGTTGTGCTCTACCAACTGAGCTATTCCCGCAAAATAATTTATTTCATGGCGCGCCCGGAAGGATTCGAACCTCCGACCGCCTGGTTCGTAGCCAGGTACTCTATCCAGCTGAGCTACGGGCGCATCGTGAAAACGAGATGAATGATATTACGTTGGCAGCAGCTTGTCAACGACTTAGTTAGAAAAAAGTGAAAAATTTATAGCATAGACATGATTTTGGCGTGGAGGTGATCAACCTGTAGACGTAAATGCGCTATATCACGATCATTGATGACAATGAAGTCGGCGATGGCATCTCTGTCTTCATCCTGGTTTTGACTTCTTATTATGGCAATGGCTTCAGCCCTAATTTGATTGTCGCGTGTCATAATGCGGTTGACACGGAGCTCAAGCGGTGCGTTGACAGTAATGATTTTTTGAAGGTAAGGATAGGATGCCAGATTATCTTTGCTTAACAGCGGAATATCGATAATGGTGTAGGGGCTTTTTGACTGTAGCAAATGTTGGTACATAAGTTGTCGTATCAGCGGATGCATGAGCTGATTCAGCCATTCTCGCTCGCCGCTATTATGAATGATGATTTCTCTTAATCGTGTGCGTTTAATCTGTCCATCCTCATCAACAAGAGTTTGCCCAAAACGTTTAGCGATGGCGCCTATGATTTCAGGCATTTTAATGACGCGGCGAGCTTTCTCATCGGCCGATATGATGTCGATATGATGGTGAACATGAAACAGATTGGCGACTGTGCTTTTGCCGCTTGCGATTCCTCCTGTGAGTCCTATTGCATACATGTTTAGCTATACCTGGGTTTAATTATTTGATAGCATATCTCAAATCTATATGCAGAGCAAACAGCCATGGGTTTTGACCATCAGCATTTAACCTCTATCACTCAGTTGTCCAAGAAAGATATCGATCTCATTTTAAGCCATGCATCTTCGGCGTTAGCCGGTCAGCTAAGCAGAAGCCTAAGCGGTAAAATTGTGGCGAGTTGTTTTTTTGAGGCCTCGACAAGAACACGCCTGTCCTTTGAGTCGGCGATTTTAAGATCGTCAGGTGGCGTTATTGGATTTTCCGATGGTGCCAATACCTCATTTGGAAAAAAAGGGGAGAGTCTGGCCGACACCATCAGTATGTTAAATGGATATGCCGATGCCATCGTCATGCGTCACCCCGAGACTGGTAGTGTAGCTGCTGCAGCAGCCATGTCGACTATTCCGGTGATCAATGCCGGTGATGGCGCAAATCAGCATCCGACTCAGACTCTTCTTGATCTCTTTACCATAAAACAGAGATTTGGCAAGATTGACGGTTTGAAGATTGCCATGGTTGGTGATTTGAAATATGGTCGCACGGTGCATTCTTTGAGCCTGGCCTTGAAGAATTATCGTGATATCACCCTTTATTTCGTCGCCCCAGATTGGCTGCAGATGCCGGCATCGATATTGCAACAGTTAGCTCAGGCGAATATCCATTTTTGTCAACTTGAGTCAATGGAAGAGATTCTATCGATTGCCGATGTGCTTTATATGACGCGATTGCAAAAGGAGCGCCTAAGCGCTGATGAACAAGGAAAGATGGATTACATCTTAACGGCAGAAATGTTGGCAAGACATAAAAATGATGAGCTTATTGTGATGCATCCTCTGCCTCGTGTCGATGAAATCGCTATCTCTGTCGATAAAACGCCACATGCCTGGTATTTCAAACAGGCCAAAAATGGCGTCTTTGTGCGTCAGGCCATTCTTGATCTTATACTGAATAAGGCACATGTACAGTAGAACCATAAAAGTCAGGGTTACTCTATTTATCTCTCATCGATCAGCGATTATTCTACCCCTAAGGGTTTGGGTTTCTGTCCCAAAAACTAGGGGTGGGTCAAATTTTGGCATAGATAGAGATGATAAAGCCATTGAAAGTTCTATGCTTTGCTGTATTCGCCGGCGTTTTTTAGCCAGCGGTTGATGATGGGATCGATAGATTCAGGAAAGTCTGTCATCAAGTCTTTGGCAATAGCGATCACATCTGAGAAAAGCGCCTGATGCAGGCTTAAATCGGCAACTTTAAATCGAATATCTCCGGTTTGATTCTTGCCAAAGATATCACCGGCACCTCTCAGTTTTAAATCCTCCTCGGCAAGATAGAATCCATCCTGGCTGTTGCGCATGAGATTGAGCCGTTTTTTGGTCATGTTCGATAACGGTGGCGTATATAAAAGAATGCAAACGCTTTCCTTGCTGCCGCGTCCCACGCGCCCTCTTAACTGATGAAGCTGAGATAAACCCAGGCGTTCGGCGTTGTCGATAATCATGATATTGGCATTTGGTACATCGACGCCGACTTCAATCACCGTGGTCGCCACCAGGATATCGAGCTTTCTCGCCTTAAACTGCTGCATGATCTCAGTCTTGTCATCCGGCTTCATTTTGCCGTGGATGAGTCCAATTTTTGCCTCGGCAAGCTTGCCGTTTATCATCTCATAAAGTGAGCTGACATCCTGCAGATGCGCCATGTTTTCGGATGATTCGATGAGTGGGCATACCCAGTAGGCTTGCCCGCCTTTTTTGATATGATCTTTGAGCTTTTCGATGATCTGTGGCTTCATCAATTCATTTAAAACACTGGTCGTCACCGGTTTTCGATTGGGTGGAAGTTCATCGATAATCGACAGATCCAGATCTCCATATACGGTCATAGCCAGCGTTCTTGGAATGGGGGTGGCCGTCATGATCAGTTGATGAGGTGTGCCTTGGGTGGAAATTCCTTTTTTGATCAAGGCCAGGCGCTGTTCAACGCCGAAGCGATGTTGTTCATCAATCACGATAAGACCGATATCACCATATTCCATCTGTTCTTGAAACACGGCGTGGGTGCCGATGATGACACAGTTTCGGTTGCTGGCAATGGTTTCTTTGATGATCTTTTTTTGACGCGCCGGTAATTTGCTGACCATAAGTACCACTGGAATATTGAGCTTATCCAGCCAGATTTTTAAATTGTGATAATGTTGAGCGGCCAGAATTTCCGTCGGCGCCATCAAGACCGATTGTAAGTCATTACAGGCGCATTGAATCAACGCACTTGTTGCCACCACGGTTTTACCCGATCCGACATCGCCTTGAACCAGACGAGAGGCCGGTTTGGTGAGTTTGAAATCGTTGAATATTTCATCGATCACGCGCGTTTGCGCCGTCGTTGGTGCAAAGGGAAGCTGAGCGATAAAGCGTCGGTGGAATTCCCGGTTAAACCTGATTTTCGGCGCCTGCTCATGGAGAATATGCATTTTGACTTTTTTGGCGTTTAAGTGATGTGACAGAATTTCTTCCAAAGCCAGACGATAGCGTGCCTTATATAGAACTTGATTGTGAGTATCAAGTGCATCTGGTGGTGGGCAATGGAGATTAAAGAGAGCCTGAGAAATTGTGTTTAGAGCATGTTTTTTTCGTATCTCCTGTGGCAGCAGCTCGTCGATGTTTATGTCTTTAATAAGCTGGCTAATATATTTATGAAGGATGTGTGAACTTATGCCGTCGATGCTGGAGTAGATAGGCATAATGCCGGTTGTTGTTGGTTCCTTGGTGATAATCTGCCATTGAGGATGAACCATTTCATTGTGATGAGAACCGCCAGCTTCGCCATAGCAGCGTATGGTGGCACCAATTTTAAGCATTTTAAGCTGATTGGGATAATAGCGAAACAGGTGCATTTTACATATGCCACTGTCATCGGCGATGAGACAGGTCAGATGTTTTTTCCCGAAACGACTGGTTTCAATATGGCGAATAATACCTTCAATCTGCTGTTTTGTGCCTGATTGCAACTGGTCGATGGGCGTTATTGCCCGGCGATCCTCGTAGTCTTTGGGCAGATGCAATAAAAGATCGATATCATAATGCATTCCTGCCTTGTTTAGTTTTTTTAAAATGATCGGTCCGATACCTTTGATAGTCTTAAGATCTTGCATGGATTATCCAAAAATTGAGCCGATACGTTTGGCAAGCTCTTGCTTTAAAGCCTGGCGAATTACAGGATTGATTTGCGACTCCAGCTCGTCTTGCTCGATTTTTCCTTCAAACTGGTGATTTTCGTAGCGCGCCTGGTATGGGATGATAAAACTGGTGTTACCGGTTAGATGCATCGCCAGTTTATAATCTGCCGTCAATGGCGAGAGCTGTCCTGAACCTGAGCCTGTGATATAGAACTGCTTGGATTGCCAGTTGATGACATCGGTGTTGAAATGGTTATCCTCAAACAGAGTGTGTATAAGAAGCTCATCAAACAGCGTTTTTTTATTGGGATCTGCCTTGAACCCGGAGGAGCTCATCATCGGCATGAGTTTGCGTTTTAATTGTTGAAAAGCGCCGCCTATGCCATCGGCTTTGGTGAGTGAGTGCAACAGTTTCTGTAAGGAGACCGATAATTCGTTGAGATCGATTCCCTGCAGCTCGGAGCTGTCACTGCTGATATCGAGTATGCCGGCCAATTTTTGATTCTTAGTCATCGAAAGATCGACCGTGAAATTATGAAGATTGAGCTTAAGACCTTGAAGCTTCACGATTTTATCGACAGCAAGATCGGCTGATTTCAAGTTCATGAGCAGATTCAAAGGATTGAAGCTTTTGATCTTAAGTTGCCCCTTCAACCTTTGATCGCCGATGAAAACATCGAAATAAGGAATCTCTAAATCGTTGGCATCAATGTCATAGACAAAGCCCATGGCTTTTAACTTCAGAGCATTTTCACCCACTTTGGACTCGATGTCGACATTGGTAAATACAAGCTGTTTCAATGCTTCATTGACGTTGATATCTGTTGATACATTAATTTCTCTACCATTATCAGAGGCTTTCCCTTTCAGTATAAATGTTTGATTCTGCTGTTGATCAAGCGTTAATTTCTCGATAAGAATGGGGTTTGTATTGTTGATCATGAGCGTGCCTTTATGAAGTTCTAAACGGTTAATTGGAATACGCTCACCCATGATAAGCTTCCAGAAAGTCGTTTTGATATCGATCTCTTTCCAGTTTGAGCTTAGCTTATCACGATCCAGTGAGACGTCTGAGACCGTTAATCGAGGCGGGAACAGATGCCAATTCAGATTGCCTTTTATGTCGAGTTTGATGCCGGTTTTCGCCTCAATGCCTGAGGATATCTGAGACTTATAATGGTTGACGTCGAAAAAAAACAGAAACCAGATGCCAATGCACAATATTGCTAACACCAAAAGTGCCAAAAGCAGAGAGAGTATTTTTTTCACATCGATTATCCTTTTTTAGCTCAGCTTGCCATCAAGACATGGCATGATGGCATTACTTGATCTATTATGTATTTATTATTGTAATCAACCGCATGCGTATTCCAAGTAAGTTATGACAAAAATAAAAGCCATCGGCGTGATTTTAGTGAGTTTTACCCTTTTTGCCTGTGGACAGATGGGGTCTTTGTATCTTCCAAAGCCAGAAGATCAGACCAATGCCACCGCAAAGAACAAGGAGCTAAATCAAGCAGCCGCAACTACACAGGCCACTCAAACAGCAAATCAGGGAGCAATCGGTGCGACGACTTAGCGCAGGGTTAGTGATGGCAGCAGGCTGTTTTTATCTGGCATATGGCCAAAACAGCAGCCAGTTCCAGGAGATGGCAGCGCGTTATCGTGCTTTAGCTCAAAGTTATAATCAGCTTGCCGATGCTTATGAAAAGCAGGCGGCTGAACAAAAACAGGATGCCGCCACCACTATACCACTTATGCCTTCGGCAGAGTCTGGATCAAATAAAAATGAGAAACTCACAACATCACAAAGCAGCGAACTCGCTAAAACGGCTGAATTGCCAGTACAACAGAGCCCTTGGCAGCAAGCGGTATCTCAGGTAGATGACCTCAACAAATCATTGCCAACGGGATTGGATGAGGATTATACGGTTAAAAAACCGGATTTAACAGTGGTTGAGCCGTGGAAGGGCACAAAATTTGGTCTGGGTGGCAGTAAATCGACAGGAAATTCTGCCTCGACAAATTATAACGTCAATACCAGTATCACTTATAATCCAATTGTGCCATGGAAAAGTACGCTGTCATTGACCTATCTCTATAATCGAGATGACACGGATGATGGTGATGGTGTTCAAACCAATAAACTGACTTCTCAGGCGCAAACCAGCTGGAACTTTGATAAAAATAATGGGGTTTATGGTCGTATAAACTACACCCATGATCAGCTTGGCAGTTATGAGTACACGCTATCGGAGTCTGTGGGTTATTTAAGGCAATTATATAATGCCAACAACATGACGCTTGATGCCACATTCGGTCCGAGTCTTCAGCAGCAGAAAGTCAGTGACAGTGGTGAGTTCTCCAATGCATTTGGTGCTCAAAGCGGTTTGACTTACAATTGGAATATCACCGATTACGCCAGCTTTTCACAGAGCCTTCTGATCAACTATACGCCCAACGATGCCACCACTTATGAGACCAACACCAGCTTGTCGAGCCAAATTTATGATAATTTCGTTTTGCAATTGAGTTTTGCTGTCAATGGCAGCAGTTGGGCGAGTAGTGATAAAAAGCGGGTCGATACCACGACGACAACATCGATTATCTATACCTTCTGATTATCTGTTTAATTTCAACAATTTTACGTTAAGCCAGAGATTTTTAATGGATTTTTTGGCTCTAAAGCGTTATCATAGCCCAGTTGTCGGGGCGTGGCGCAGCTTGGTAGCGCGTTAGCATGGGGCGCTAAAGGTCGTGGGTTCAAATCCCGCCGTCCCGACCATTGTGTTATTGTTTTTAAGATCCAATTTTTTAAAAACCACTACAGATCATTCATTCTGCTTTATGAGACGACGAATCCGCTTTTCTCCTGGCTATATATAGGCAATGGAGTTGATGAAATCAATCTGTTCTCATCAATCTTATGGAGTATTATTAATCTAAAGCAGTTGGTGTAGCTTTTTGATCAATATGGATCGACTGCTGGCCTTAAGTTTTATTTTTATATGTTTGATATGGGTCTCGATAGTTCTGGGAGAGCGATGGAATTTCTCGGCGATCTCCAGTCGGGTCGCACCATTGAGGATCTCCTTAGCAACCCGCCTTTCGGTTTTGGTAAGTTGGAGGTCAGCATCATCTCTTGAAATCTGGGCAAAATTGGCAATCAGACCGTGATTGGGTTGACGAGGCGTTTCAGGCAGCATAATGCGATAATCTTTGGCGGTTTGTAAAAGTACACTCGCTTGACTTTTAAATTGTTGAATAAAATAGCCGATATAATTCAAATTATTGATCATGCGATTTAATGTTTGGGGTTTATCAACGTGGCTGCCTAAAAAATAAAACTCAACCCCGTCATCCACCTGTTGAATATAAGTCATGCCATGATCGATATTAAAAACCCTGGCTTCATTTAAAACCTGTTTATGATGGCTTAGTGTCTGCCATAATACGAATCCCGATTGATAGAGTTTTATATCCTGTTCAAATACACTGCAAGTGTAGAGTCTATTTTTATAAAAGTGTAGAAGCCACTCTGCTGTTGTACCGAGGCGAATCTCACTGCCATCAACAAAGCGTTTTTGATAGACAAATGAACCGATGTCAAGCCTCTTTTTCAAACGCTGCGAGACATGGAGAGCGGAACGCGAGGTCGAGTAGACCCGGGTAGTC
>JBMSHD010000029.1:0-19772 GCA_049416425.1 Francisellaceae bacterium
CTGCGGCGATAACCTGAGGCACGGCTTGAATCGAAGTCCCGGCCCAGATGCCAAACTGCAACTGAGATAATCCCAGCAATTGACCAAGCAGGGGAAAGATAAAAATAGCGATGAGTCCATACAGTGAGACGATGGTCATGGCGATGGCCGTTTGTGTCTGGTTGGCTTTGATGACCGGTGCCAGTGCAACGATGGCTGAACCACCACAGATGGCGGTACCAATGGTGATTAGGGCGCGCATCTGCGAGTCAATTTTTAAAAACTGGCAGATCAAGTTCGTCAAAATATAAGCTAAAACAATACAGATAAGGTTGATCACAAGTGCCTGAGCTGAGAGTTTAATGACGGCCAGAAGATCAAATTTGACCCCCATAAGCACGATACCCAGTGGCAGCAAAACTTTAATCGAAAAATTAATTCCGCTTGCCAGTTTTGCTTTGATATGGCTTGAGCTGATGATTCCCATCAAATTCGTTTTTTTCATGCCATTGGCGAACTTGGATATAAACAGTGTATTGCCGGCAATAATCCCTAAAATTAAGGCGATGACCATTGGTTCCAATGGGTGGATGGCGATACCATTATGCATGAGTGTGAATGGAGAGAAGGGCAGATAGGAGATGGCATAGGCGATAATGGTGATAACAGCGGTTAAAAAAAGTCCTGGAAGCCTGTTCATATTTAATCCTTATCATGCCAGTGGTCGATATACATAGCCGTGCTGCCGGCAATGGCGGCAGGAATGACGATGATGCTTAAAAACGGCACGATCAGCAGCAAGGTTGTGATGGCGCCAAATGAGAGGCTCAATGTTTTTTTGCTTCCGAGTTGTTTTTTCATGATGGCAAAGGAAATGTCGTTGTTATCAAAGGCGTAATCGGCATACTGAACCACATTGATCCAGGATAACAGTACAAACCACATCAGACTGGTTATAAGATTAAGGCCAGGGATGAAATAACAGACGAGGATAAGGATGACCCAAGGCAGAAAGGACAGCATTTTACTGAGCTCACGAATCATGGCTTTTGGCGCGATAAGAAGCAGACGTGTAACGTTTATTGTGCTGCCAACAGGCTGGTTTGTCAGTTTGAGCTGAATTTTCTCGGCTAGAAAGCCATAAAACGGTGAGGCGACAATAAGGGCAATGGTGCTAAAAGCATAGGCGGTGAAAAGTAAAAGTCCGACTATGGCGATAGCATAGATGAGGATACCAAGCCATGCCAGCCATCCAGGAATCAGGCCTTCAACCCAGGTTGTCAGAATGGAGAGCTCATAAAATGCATACCACCATAGAGCGATAAAGACAAAAATATTGATTATCAAAGGGATGATGACAAATCGCTTCATGCCACGCTCAGAAATAAGCCTGAAACCATTGAACAGATAATGCGCTCCAAATTTGGTTGTGTACTCTTGGCTGTTCATCGTATCCCTTAAACGGATTTGCTGATCCATGATCTTGCCTATAGGCTCAAAACATCGGTGATTTGTTTATTCAGATAGACGATAATACGACGTTCTAGTTGGCTGAAGTGATCATGAATATCGGCAAAAGAGCGGCGGCAGTATATCGGTGTATGGTCAAAGATCCATTCTTTTAATGCCGGAATACTAAGGCTGGTTTCAATATCGATGACTCGCCCCTCGCTGATATGCAATATCAAAGGCGTATTGTCATCGTCAAATCTTTGATAAAAAGGCAGCGTTTTGCCAAATCGCCACGACCAGGTTTTCAAGGTTTCCATCTCCTGTTGAATCAATGGGCAATTCAAGTCATGAGGCAGATAGGCGATGTCGTGACGAAAACGGTTTAAAAAAGCCGTCTTGATGGAGTCGATGGTGATATCCGGATAGATATCGCTGAGATTGATGACGTTTGAGCGATGGGAGGCGACGCCTTTGCTTGAGAGTCCAGGGTCGATATCGTGATGCAGATAATCATAGAGCTTTTTGGTATTGGCATTGATCAGGAGTGTGCCGTGATGAAAGCAATGGTCTTTGGTTTGGCGAAAAGCCGATCCTGAAATTTTGTAATCATTTCCTTGATGCGTAATGAGAATATCATTGCGTTCAGAGGCAAAGCTATGGATTCCAGCCGTTTTCAAAGTCTCGATAATGAGAGTCAGATTTTTTTTCTTATCGAATTCTGATGACTTGCTAAAGAGGGTGTAATTTAAGTTTCCTTTGTCGTGATAGACTGTCCCGCCTCCGCTTTGGCGCCTGACCATAGGGATTCCATCTTGATGCATGGCGATGAGATTGCATTCACGCCAGGGATTTTGCGCGCGTCCAATAATAACGGATGGGTTGTTCTGCCACAGATAGAGGATGGGTTTGTCGTTTAAGACTTCACGCAGCAACCAGTTTTCAACGGCTAAGTTATAAAAGGGATCAAAAGATTGAGATAGATAGATTTGCATGCTAAATCCAGCTGATTAGAACCAAAGCGCAATGCTGCCTTTGACGCGTTGCCATAGTCCACCGATTGGGTCGTCGGAGAGAGTCATGATTGGGAAGGTTTCAATCACGCGGTCTTTATATTTCATCTCTAGGGTACCGGCTTCACTGCCAGCGGGAACCGGAGCGATGAGGCCATTTTCATTTTTATGCAACACAAACTGAATGGCTTTAGGATCTATCTCGGCAGGATAGCTGACGGTGATAGCCTGTTTAACGCCGATTGCGATTTCATCGCTTTTGCCTTTATAGACTCGAATGCTGTCGAGTTTGTAATTTTTGGGATAGAAGGTTTGAGTTTTAAAGTTAGAAAAGCCATATTCAAGAAGTGCCTGACTGTCTCTGGCGCTTTGCAGCAGACTGGTTGAGCCCAAAACCACGGCGATGAGACGGTCTTTATCTGGTTTAACCGCCGAAGAAACCAGAGAAAAGCCTGCGCTGTCAGTCGAGCCGGTTTTAATGCCATCGGCATAAGGGTAGATAAACAATAGCTTGTTGTAATTTTGGGTGACAAAGCCATTCATCTCCACGGATTTCATCTTGTAGAAATGGTAATATTCAGGATAATCATAAACGATAGCATGTGCTAGAATCGCCAGATCGTGAGCGCTGGTGTAGAGGTTGGGTGCCGGCAGTCCCATGACATCGGAGAAATGGGTATTGGTCATCCCCAGCTGTTTTGCCGTGAAGTTCATGATGTTGACAAAACTCTCTTGAGTGCCTGCGATGGTAATAGCCAAAGCCACGGCGGCATCATTACCGGAAGCCACAATCGTGCCCTCAATCAGATCTTGTATGCTGACCTCTTGCCCGGCTTTAAGATGCATGGTTGATCCTGCTGTGTGCCAGGCAATTGCCGGAACTTTGACTTTCTGATCAAGCTTAAGCGCCCCGGATGCCAGTTGTTTCTCGACAATATACAACAGCATCATTTTGGTCAGTGATGCCGGTGCCATGCGCTGATTCGCATCTTTAGCGACGAGGACATTGCCAGATTGGGCATCGACAAGCATATAGCTTTTGGCATTGATGATCGGTGCCGGCACCACCATTCCCTTCCAGATATCGGTAGCCGGATGGAGTGGTGTAAGTTTAAGATCTGCCGGTGCGGCTGGAACCTGGATATCCAGGGGAACCTTGGCGCTTGATGATACGGCACCATAGGGGTTTAGAGGGACGCCCATATAATTTACCGAGGTGGCGCCGTAGGTGTTTGCCGTTTCTGCAGTTGTCGGTGATGTCTCCGCGTTGCTGAACTGCACAACGGCGGCTGCCATTAATGCCGCCAGCGAAATTTTTTTAAGGTTTAGCACGAGTCTGCCTTGTTCTTTAAATAATGCCTGCTGTTTCGCAACATTATAGGCAGCCATGACCAGGCTTTCAATTGCTTTTATAGCTTATATTAATAATTCTGTTGACGAGATAATGTTTTTGCCTGGAATGAAAAGACAGTTTGATTTTGTTTTTTTGATTAAAATAGTTCATACTATTAGTTAAAATGATGAAAAATGGAGCGCGAGACGATGAAAAAAAGAGCCTGTTTTCCACTGTTATTGGCTATTGGCGGCATTAGCTATGCGGATAATGGTATTGACATCGACTGTCAACAGATGGGTGATGGAGGTATTGTCCAGTGTCATTTTTCGGCAAATGAACAAAGCGGGTATGGTATCACAAATATGCCTTATGCACTGTGTTCAAAGGCTCGATGCCTGTTGAGTGACGATAAAAAATCGGCAGACTGCCGCTGTCAGCTACAGAATAATAAAAACGGTT
Source organism: Francisellaceae bacterium (assembly GCA_049416425.1). Classification (GTDB taxonomy): domain Bacteria; phylum Pseudomonadota; class Gammaproteobacteria; order Francisellales; family Francisellaceae; genus JBMSHD01. Next base: position 4,237 of record JBMSHD010000029.1, read on the forward strand.
GGCAGTCACTATCTCTATCCCCGACGCCTTATGCCTCCGCCAAACCAACTTATAATAAAAAGCACGAATTACAATCACTGCAATCTAATTACTCACAGGCAAACGTTCGTAATTTCAATGACTCTGTTGAGTATCCGTGTCACTATGATAGTCCACAGAGATGGGCAAATTGCTATGGGGTTAGATGTCAGGTCAAATCGGTGATTGTTGATGCTAAAGTACAGCAAGTTGCCAGCTGCCTTTGTCCCGTTAAGCGCTCAACGTCTTTTTATATTGGCGAATCAAAGGCATCGGCTTGTGATTTGACAAAAGATGAAGTTTTGTCGGCCAGCTCTGGCGTTGACTTAAAAAACAGTAGCGCCAACCCAATTGCGCTTTTGTATCAAAAACTCTACCCGGGTTCTTTGCCTACGCAGGCATCTTGAATTGGTGCGACCAATGTCAGCACTTGGGCATTGATATAAATCCTAATAGGATAATGGTGTGTCAGTATTGCCAGCGATCTTAAATTGATTTATGTTTATCTCCAGATGTCATGAAAATGACATGGTTGGAAATAGAAACAAGGAATAAAATGAATGAGCGATAGATTGAAAATCAATATTGGGTTGGCTGAGATGTTAAAAGGTGGCGTGATCATGGATGTGGTCACGCCTCAGCAGGCAAAAATTGCCGAAGAAGCTGGAGCCTGTGCTGTCATGGCATTGGAGAGGGTGCCGGCGGATATTCGTGTCGATGGTGGCGTCGCCAGAATGTCAGATCCAAGGCTGATCAAAGCCATTATTGAAACCGTTAGCATCCCAGTGATGGCAAAGGTGCGTATCGGTCATTTTGTCGAAGCCCAAATTTTGCAGAGTCTGGGTGTTGATTTTATCGATGAGAGCGAGGTGTTAACACCGGCTGATGATGAAAATCATATCGACAAACATGCCTTTGATGTGCCGTTTGTCTGTGGATGCAGTGATCTTGGTGAGGCGTTACGACGCATCGGTGAGGGAGCGGCATTGATTAGAACCAAAGGAGAGGCGGGTACCGGTGATGTGATTCAGGCTGTCAGACAGATGCGAAGAATTAATCGTCAGATCAAAGAGGTCTATAATGCAGATAGCTCTGAGCTGATGGCGTTGGCAAAAAGGCACCAGGCACCTTATGAGCTGATTCGTCACATTCATGAATTTGGCAGACTGCCGGTACCAAATTTCTCGGCAGGTGGCATCGCCACGCCGGCCGATGCGGCCATGATGATGCAGTTAGGCGCCGAGAGCGTGTTTGTCGGCTCGGGCATTTTTAAATCCGACAATCCAGAAAAACGCGCCAAGGCCATTGTCTCGGCAGTGACGCATTACAACAACCCCGACATTATTGCCGAAGTTTCAGAAGACCTTGGTCTGCCGATGACCGGAATCAACTGCGATGAACTCTTGCCACATCAGATTTTTTCGGATCGATAATTTCTCTTTGCCTGTTTCTTTATTTTTGGGTTATAATACACTCTTTATTTTGTAAAATCGGGAAACCGTTGAGAGTAATAATGGATATATCAGTCGCCATAGATCGTCTGTTGGGTGGTGTTACAAGTGAGGATGAGCAGTACAACATCATCGCTATAATCAATGATGAAATCTATACAGAAGGAGTGTTGGCTGAGTTGGCTCAGTGTTTCAGAAAGCTTGCCATTACGGTTGATAACCCCTATGAAGACACCATCGATATCGTTGGTACTGGCGGCGATGGGTGTAATACTTTAAATTATTCAACATTAACCGCATTAGCCGTTCATGAGCTGGGCATTCATGTTGCCAAGCATGGCAATCGGTCGGCGACGGGAAAATGCGGCAGTTTTGACTTTCTGGAGCGCTTGAAGATCAGCATTCCAGAAACGGTAGCAGCCGCCGAATCACAGCTGAAATCCAATGGTTTTACTTTTCTGTTTGCGCCTTTCTTTCATCCGGTTTTTGCCAAGGTTGCCGCTGTGCGTAAACGGTTCGCTGCAGAAGGCAAGAGAACATTTTTCAATGTGCTGGGTCCGTTGTTAAATCCGGCGAAGGTAAAGCGGATGGTGGTAGGTGTTTATGATAAAAAACTATTGACTCCTTATGCCTTTGCGCTTAATCAACTAGGGATAACTCATGCCTACATCGTCTATGGCGATGGGCTTGATGAGTTTTCAGTCTGTGGTGTCAATGAAATCATCAAACTGGAAGATGGTGTCATCAGTGAATTTATGCTTCATCCCGAGCAGCTTGGTTTTATCAGAAGCAAAATCGACTATCTGCAGGCGGGGGATTCATTTCAGAATTTTGAAGAATCTCAGGCCTTGCTAAATAATGAATTGCTTGGTCCCAAGCAGGATATGTTTATCCTGAATTTGGCCATGGCTTATCAGGTGGGTCGTGGTTTTTCGATGTCCATGGAGGAAGCGGTTTCCAAAGTCAGGACGGCGATATCTTCTGGGGGCTTTTCAACGCTTTTAACGGCTGCCGGTTAAGCCTATCTGAAAGCCATAATACGACCTTATCTGCCAGTTGATTGGCCAGAGTGTTGGTGATATCCATGTCCTCGTCTATGTTGTTGCCGGCGGGCTTCTTAAGTGAAAGGGTGGTGGTGTCGATGATTCTTCCACTAGTGTTGTCGCTTAAAGTCAGTCTCATCTCTAGCACAATCTCGGCAGATTTGCCTTGATCCGTTATCTGGCTGAGTCGGATAAGCTGACCGTTTAATTTATAATTGGCAAAGCCGATGATATTGCCGCTGATGACATGTTGAAAGATGCCAGCCGTTATTGTCTTGCTGATGATGAGGTTTGTTAACATCGTCGCCGGTGGAGCGATCCACTGATAATAATTGTATTGCTGAATGAGCTGATGGTTGCCAGAGATATACAGATAACGTGTATCATAAGGCGTATCGGCGTTAAAAGGTGCGATGTAGAGCGTGCTGTCGCTTGTGTTCTCAGGCTTGTTGCCGCCACTGTTACCGACGCTTAATTGATAATATTGAATGTTAGGAGTTTGAATGGGATCCAGGAAGCTGCATGAGGTCAAAAGCAATCCGGCAAGAAGTCCTGGAGTCAGTGCTATTATTTTCATTGTCTTTCTCCTGTTTTTGGTTTAGGAGGAGTGGTGCCGCGGATAAGAATAGAGGGATTGTCGTTGAGGGTTTTAAGCAGGGTATTGAGCTCAATGGCGACCGTGTTGATATTTTGGAAGCTCTGACTCATTGCCGGCAGCAGCAGATTGTTGATTCCCTGCAGGGTCTGATCTTTTACCGAGGTCGTGATATGTTCGATATTTAAAGCGGCATCTGAGACGGCTCCGGCACTTTTTTTAATATCCAGCATGATCTGATTGAGCTGTTGGCTGCTGTCGGCACTGTTTTTCAACAGGATGGTTAGATATTTAAGACTGTTATCAATAGATTGTCCATTGTCGGCTAAGGTTTTTGAAATCGTGTCGATATTGTCGATTACCTGGTCGATGTGGGCAATATTTTTATCGTTGATCAGCTTGTTGGTGCGATTTGCAATCTGGTTGATCTCATCAGCCACGAGGCTGATTTGACTGATGATATTGCTAAACAGGGAGGGTTTGGTGGCAATATCAGGATAAGGTGGGGAAGATTTTGGCGGGATAAGACGAGATGGACGATCAGACTGAAGAGAGAGGCTGACATAGACTTGTCCGGTGATTCCCTGTGGTTGTAAGCTGGCATAGGTGTTGCTCAAAATCGGCGTACCTTCTTCAATCTGAAGTGTAACGATGACGATGCTTGGATTTTTTTTATCGATGCGGATATTTTCGACTTTACCGACAGGCACACCGTTGTAGTTTACATTGGCATTGACATAGAGTCCGTCGACAGATTCATTAAAACGCGCAATGTAGGTATCGTATTTCACTTCTTTGAGACCAAACGCCATCCAGAATCCAAGAATGATCATGATGGAGGTAATCAAAAGAATAAAGAGTCCGGCAATAAAGTAGCGATTATTTTTCATCGTGATTCTCCTGTGAGGCGATGACGACCAGTACTCCTGGCGCCGCGGAAAAAATTAGCAAGGCCGCTAAATTCCGTTATTCTGGATGCTTTCTCAACACTGTCATGCACCAGCACCTTTTTGCCGCCGATATAGACGACTTCATCGACGATGGCATAGATAGTATCCAGATCATGTGTGATCATGATGACGGTGAGCTTCAAGTCATTTTTGAGATTGAGAATAAGCTGATCCATGTCATAGGCGGATTGTGGGTCAAGACCCGCCGTGGGCTCATCCAGAAAGATAACTTCAGGATCCAGTGCCAGCGTGCGAGCCAAGGCTGTGCGTTTAAGCATGCCTCCGCTTAGTTGAGAGGGGTATTTATTGAAGGCGTCTTCAGTCAGACCCACCATGTGAAGCTTAATACGAGCCAGCTCAATAAGTGTTTTTTTAGAGAAATGAGTATATTCCTTGAGGGGAAAGATGACGTTTTCAAGTACGGTTAGCGCACTAAACAGAGCGCCTTGTTGAAACATCATGCCGATGTGAGCGGCAATGGCTTTGCGTTTTTTATCATCGTAATACAGCTTGGAAATATTTTCGCCATTTAGAAAAATATCGCCTTCTGTGACCGGTTGCAACATTAGAATCTCTCGAATCAACGTGGTTTTGCCACTGCCGCTGTCGCCGATAATCGAGATAATTCTATGTGGATAGATGGTCAGATTCAGATTTTTGTGTACCCATGTATGATCAAACAGGGTGCCTAAATTCTGGATCTCTATCAGTGGCTTTAATGCTTCCATGCCTATATGCCCACCGCACTGAATAAAATGGAAAACAAGGCATCGGTGATGATGATCAGAAAAATGGCATACACCACACTGCGCGTGGTTTCCTGACCGAGGCTAAGCGAATCGTTTTTAACGACGATGCCACGATAACAGCCAACCGTGCCGATGATGATCGCAAAAAAGGGTGCCTTGATCAAGCCGATAATGTAGTTGTTGACCGACACCGCAATCTCAAAACGATCGACAAAAGCATAAAAGCCGATGCCCAGATAAACTTTGGCCATGATCATGCCGCCGATTAAGCTGATGATATCGGCAATCACGATTAAAAGCGGTAATGCGATGACAATGCCGATGATTCTAGGGACAACCAGTCGTTGAATGGGGTTGATACCAAAGGTCTTTAAGGCATCGATTTCTTCCTGTAATTTCATGGTGCCGATTTCAGCGGCATAGGCCGAAGCCGTTCGACCGGCAACGATGATGGCGGTAATAAGTGGTGCGAATTCGCGTAACAGTGAAATGCCCAAAAGATCGACGACGAAGATGTTGGCGCCATAGATTTTCAATTGTGAACCAACCTGGTAACACAAAACAACGCCGATGAGAAAGCACAATAAGGATACGATGCCGATGGCTTTGACACCGGTTTGAGTGATGATATCTAAAAGCAGTTTCCATCTTGCTGTAAAAGGCGTCAACAGCAGTCGATAAAAACACGATGCCGCCTCGCCGATGAAACCGATCAGATTTTTTGTCTCTTTGATATATTGAGTGGCCTGCTCTCCAATCTGATAGACTTTTTCATAAGGCGCGAAGCGATGGCTTTCAGGGTTGCAGGGGCTGTAGAATTTTTGCACCAGCTGATAGAGGTTTTCATGTGCTTTGGACAGCTTGATGCAATTGATATTCCATTGCGCTGAGAGCCGCAAGAGAAAATAGGCGCCTGTGCTGTCTAAGTGGTTGATTTGAAGGCCGTCTATGGATTTGATATCAGCGGCGAAGCGCTGGTGTTCGATCATGTCTTCAGACAGAGAAGAGCGGTCAAAGTTACCAGATAAAACCAGCGTGTCGTCAAGCGATTTAATCTCAGCGCCAAAAGCCGTTGTCGTGCTCATAATTCCAGTCAATGCTTCATCCGATATTGTTAAAACATAGGAGAGAACGGGGGTGAAATCAAGTTGTTTTGGTAAAATGGTGGTAATTTGAGTGGGATCATTGAATTGGGATAATTTTATTTGATTTATGTGTAATCAGGCGTACAATAACATTCCATGAATCTCGAGCGTTCATGTTGAATGAAATACTTAAACCTCAAAGCGCTGCAAAAAGAAAAAATTTTCACCGAATCGCGTAAACTCATGTCATTTTCACTATGGCGCCGTCGATTGCTGTTCTGGGGCGGTGGTATTCTGGTTGGTCTGGTTTGTGTGCTGTTTGCCTATCTGTGTGACAGTCTCAATGAAAGCTTTAACAAGCTGGCGTCGGATCATCCTTATTGGCCGCTTTTGATCGCCCCTATTGGCTTTATGGTGATTATCTATCTTCTGAAAAATTACTTCGATGGCGCCGAAGGCAGCGGTATTCCACAGGTTATGGCGGCTTTGAAAGTTAAAAATCTAAACCGTCGCAGCAGGCTGGTGTCGCTTAAGATTGCCCTCGGGAAATTCATGCTGACTGCGTTGGGATTTTTAAGTGGTGCCTCAATCGGACGAGAAGGGCCGACGATTCAGTTGAGTGCATCGATGATGCATTTTTTAGGACGCCTTGAGAAATTTAATCGTGAAGACACGGAAAAAGGACTTTTGCTGGCTGGAGGAGCAGCGGGTATTGCCGCGGCATTTAACGCGCCGCTGGCCGGAGTGGTCTTTGCAATTGAAGAGCTTGCCGGCTCTTATGATAAAGGCATCAGCGGAACCATCATCGCCACGGTGGTGATCTGTGGTTTTGTTTCACTGGAGGTCATGGGGAACTACGCCTATTTTGGTGCATCATCGGCGACGCTGGATATCTTAAATGGTGGATGGTATGTGGTGTTGATCGTCTCGGTGTTATGTGGCCTTTTGGGTGGGTTGTTTAGCCAAATGCTGTTGACATTCTCCAAAGCATTGATGACAACTATTCGTAAACATCCCCTGATTTTGGCCGGAAGTATTGGTTTTGTCATCGCCGTTATGGGGGTGCTTACGCATGGCGATATCTATGGCAGTGGCAAGGATATTGCCGTGGGTCTTTTAAATGGTACGGACTCAAATGCCTCGCCATTATATGGGTTGTGGAAGATGATCGCCACCTTACTGTCTTTTATCAGTGGTATACCAGGGGGGATTTTTGCGCCATCATTATCGGCGGGAGCCGGCTTTGGCGAGATGATGACGCATATTTTTGCCGATAAGTATGCCAGCAGTGTGATTCTCTTAGGCACCGTGGCGTATTTCTCCGGTGTTGTGCAAAGTCCTATCACCTGCTTTATCATCGTATCGGAGATGACGCAGAATGTCTCAACTGGCATGCTGTTGCCGATCATGCTGGCGGCACTTATCGGTACGGCAGTATCTCGCATCGTTTGCAAAGAGCCGGTTTATCATGTATTGTCTTTGAGGTATCTTGATAAACTGAAATCCAGATAGAATCATTATCAACAAAAAGGTTAGAAGAATGACAGAGTTGAAAACGCTGGCAAATGCCATCCGATTTTTGAGTATTGATGCGGTTGAAAAAGCCAAATCAGGGCATCCGGGCATGCCGATGGGTATGGCTGATATCGCCACGGTATTGTGGCATAAATATCTAAAACACAATCCTTTGAATCCATCCTGGGTCAACCGTGATCGATTTATTCTCTCCAACGGTCATGGTTCAATGCTTCTGTATTCACTGTTGCACTTAAGCGGCTATGATCTGTCTATTGATGATCTAAAGCAGTTTCGTCAACTGCATTCAAAAACGCCTGGTCATCCTGAATATGGCTATGCCCCTGGAATCGAGACGACAACAGGACCTCTGGGACAGGGTGTTGCCAATGCTGTTGGCATGGCGATTGCGGCAAAATTGATGGCCGAACGTTTCAACAAACCAGGGTTCAAGTTATTTGATCATTATACCTATGTATTTCTTGGAGATGGTTGTTTGATGGAAGGAATCTCTCATGAGGTCAGCTCTTTGGCAGGCACCTTGGGTCTGGGTAATCTAATTGCCTTTTGGGATGATAACAGCATCTCTATCGATGGCGATGTTAAAGGCTGGTTCAGTGAAGATGTTGCCGCCCGATATGAAGCCTATGGCTGGCAGGTTATTCGCCATGTCAATGGCCATGATTTTGATTCGATCGATCAGGCGATTGCAACGGCGCGAGATCATCACGATAAACCGACATTGATCTGTTGCAAAACCGAGATTGGACACGGATCACCGCATAAAGCTGGTAGTCATGGTGTTCACGGTGCACCTTTGGGTGAGAAAGAGGTAGAGGCAACCCGAGAGGCTTTGAACTGGCCATATGCGTCATTTGAAATTCCCGATGAAATCTATAGCGCCTGGGATCATAAAGCTAAGGGATCCGAGCAAGAGCAAGACTGGAATGAGCTTTTTACCGATTATAAGAAGACCTATCCTGAGGATTATGCCGAGCTCATAAGACGCATAGAGAGGCGATTGCCGGAAGGACTTGATCAGGTGATGGGACAGTATTTCGAGGCACTGAATGTGGACAAACCCGTTGTTGCCAGTCGTAAGGCCTCACAGATGGCGCTGGAAGTGATCTGCAACACGGTTCCTGAGATGTTTGGTGGTTCTGCTGATCTGACCGGATCCAACAACACCAATTGGTCGGGTTCGAAATGGCTGAACGATCACGTCAAACTAGCCAATTATCTGTCTTATGGCGTGCGTGAATTCGGTATGGCGGCGATGATGAACGGCATTTCATTGTATGGCGGACTTAAGCCCTATGGTGGAACCTTCCTGGTCTTTAGCGATTACGCCAGAAATGCCATGCGCATGAGTGCGATTATGAAGCAGCCAGTGGTCTATGTGATGACGCATGATTCCATCGGTTTGGGGGAAGATGGGCCGACGCATCAGCCTATTGAACAGCTGGCGAGTCTTCGACTCATTCCCGATATGAACGTATGGCGCCCGGCTGATGCCATGGAGACGGCAGTGGCCTGGTATCAGGCATTGAAAGATAAATCAAATCCATCGGTTTTGGCCTTGTCGCGTCAGAATTTAAAACCGGTCGTCAAGGGTGTCGATCAAGTTGAAGTTATTGCCAGAGGTGGCTATCTTGTCGATGAGCATAAGGATGCAGAAGTGACACTTTTGGCAACGGGTTCTGAAGTCAATATTATGCAAGAGGCAGTGGAAATGCTTAAATCAGAAGGCATTGCCGTGAATCTGGTATCTATGCCTTGTGTTGAGAAATTTCTTGAGCAGGATCATAAATATCGACATAAAGTCATTGATCCTGACTTGTATTGCGTTATTATGGAGGCGGCTCAACCGGATCTATGGTATAGACTTTTGCCTAAAGCGGGTGGAAAAGTGCTGGGGCTCACTCATTTTGGTGAGTCGGCGCCTGCCGATAAATTGTACCAAGAATTTGGTCTGACCGCTCAAAGCGTCGTTGAGGAAGTCAGGCTTGCAATCGGTGGCAAGCTGGTGAATGAATGACTATCCTGATGGCGTTGCTTTGGTTCAACATTCGGTTTTAAAGGGCGCTTAGTTTGATATTGAGCGGATAGTTCGGTGAATTTTTTTACAAACCAAAGCAGACGGTGACATCTTGTCATTTTCTGCATAAGAAGGAGAAAAAGCATGGCAATTAAAATTGCAATTAATGGTTATGGTCGTATTGGTCGATGTGTATTGAGAGCCATCTATGAAAATAAGCTTACGGATACCTTTAAAGTTGTAGCCATCAATGATCTGGGTGATGCGGCTACCAATGTTCATCTAACCAAATACGATACGACACATGGGCGGTTCAATGCCGATGTTGAGCTATCTGGTGATGAGATGATTGTCAATCATGATCGCATTAAACTGCTGGTAGAGCGAAATCCGGCAGCGCTTCCATGGAAAGCGCTTGATGTCGATGTGGTCTTTGAATGTACGGGTATTTTTACTTCTAAAGAAAAATGTCAGCCCCACCTTGCCGCCGGTGCCAAAAAGGTTGTGATTTCGGCTCCAGGTGGTGGGGATGTTGATGCCACCGTCGTCTATGGTGTCAATGATGAAGTATTGCGCTCAGACATGACCGTGATCTCGAATGCGTCGTGCACCACAAACTGCCTGGCGCCTGTTGCTAAAGTTCTTCATGACAGTATCGGTATTGAGAATGGTCTGATGACAACCATTCACTCCTATACCAATGATCAGGTGCTGGTCGATACCTATCATAAAGATATCCATCGTGCCCGTGCTGCTGCACACAATATGATTCCAACTAAAACCGGAGCCGCCGCCGCCGTTGGGCTGGTACTGCCAAAGCTAAATGGTCGTTTGGATGGGTTTGCCATGCGTGTGCCGACCATCAATGTTTCGGTGGTCGATCTGACCTTTAATGCCAGCCGTGAAACCAGTGTTGATGAGATTAATCAGCTGATGAAGCAAGCAGCCAATGGCAAACTTAAAGGTATTTTAGGTTATAACGATGAAAAACTGGTCTCCAGTGATTTCAACCACAATGATCATCCCTCTATCTTTGATTCTACCCAGACTCGTGTCATCGGCAAGCTGGTTAAAGTACTATCCTGGTATGATAATGAGTGGGGTTTTTCCAATCAGATGCTAAGAACCACCAAAGCCTGGTTTGAAACGAAGTAATCAATAATTGACGAGAAGGGCAAATGCCCGTTGCTTTTTTTTTTGCGCAAGCTTATAAATGGCTATTTTCAAAATAGATTAAGGTGGAAATATGCAGTTTTTAAAAATAACCGACGTCGATCTCAAAGGCAAAAAAGTATTGATTCGTGTGGATTTCAATGTGCCGTTAAAAAATGGTCATATTACCAGCACGACTCGTATTGAGGCGGCGTTGAAAACGATTCGCTACGCCATTGATCAAGGCTCTCGTATCATGCTGTTATCGCATCTTGGCAGACCCGTTGAGGGGCAATATGATGAGCAGTTTTCACTGGCTCCCGTTGCCGATTGTCTGGGAGAACTCTTGGGGCAGAAAGTAGATCTGGCCAAAGACTGGTTAAAAGGCATCGATGTGGCCGCAGGACAGGTCGTATTGTGTGAAAACGTACGATTTAATAAAGGTGAGAAGAAAAATGATGAAGCCTTGGCCAGACATATGGCATCATTGTGTGATGTATTTGTGATGGATGCTTTTGCAACGGCACACAGAGCGGAAGGTTCTACCTATGGTATCGCTCAGTTTGCGCCAATCGCCTGCGCGGGTTTTCTCCTAAGCGATGAAATTGAGGCATTATCGGCAGCCATCGCTCATCCGAAAAAACCACTGGTGGCGATTGTCGGTGGCGCAAAAGTCTCGACCAAGTTGACCGTGTTAAAGAACCTTATTGATAAAGTCGATACCTTGATTGTCGGCGGCGGCATTGCCAATACGTTTTTAGTGGCAGCCGGGTTCAGTGTCGGCAAATCGTTGATGGAGGCCGATCTTGTCGATGAGGCACGAGAGCTTATGGCCTATGCTAAAGCGCATGGTATTGCCATTCCAATGCCGGTTGATGTGCGCGTGGCAAAGGTGTTTGATGAGAATGCAGAGGCCGAAATTAAAACGGTTGAAGCCATCGAACCCGATGATTTGATTCTCGATATCGGACCGATGACACAAAAGCAATTCAGTGGCCTTTTGCATGAGGCAAAAACCATCTTGTGGAACGGACCGGTTGGGGTTTTTGAGTTTGACAACTTCAGTGCCGGAACCAAAGCCATATCCGAGGCTATCGCAAGCTCATCGGCTTTCTCGGTGGCCGGTGGAGGCGATACCATTGCCGCTATCGAGAAATTTAATATCAAAGATAAGGTATCCTATATTTCAACCGCCGGTGGCGCATTCTTAGAGTTTATCGAGGGAAAAACACTGCCTGCCGTTGATATTCTATGTAAAAGATCAGATGAGGTAGCATCATGAGAAGGACGAAAATTCTGGCAACCTTGGGGCCAGCCAGTGAGTCTAGAGAAGTTTTGAGCCAGATGATAAAAGCCGGCATTAATGCCGTCAGGCTTAATTTTTCTCACGGCACAGCGGAAGATCATGGAAAACGTGTGCAGCTGATTCGTGAGCTCTCCAAAGAGCTTGGAGTCTATATTGGCATTTTGGCGGATCTTCAAGGTCCTAAGATTCGAGTGGCCAAGTTTAAAGAGGGTTCGGTCATGCTCAAAAAAGGCGCCGATTTCATCCTCGATGCCGATATGGATAAAGCAGCAGGCGATGAGAAAAACGTCGGCATCGATTATAAAGAGCTGCCGAATGACGTCAAGAAGGGCGATGTGCTGCTATTGGATGACGGCAAGATCGTTTTGACGGTTAAGAAGGTTCAAGGTGCCAAGGTGCTTTGTGATGTCACCATCGGTGGTAAGCTGTCGAACAATAAAGGCATCAATAAAAAAGGCGGTGGGCTTACGGCTCCTGCTTTGACCGAGAAGGACAAGACGGATATTAAGACGGCAGCGGCTCTTCAAGTCGACTATGTTGCCGTGTCTTTTCCCAGAGATGGTAAAGATTTGGAACTCGCTCGAAAACTCTTGAATGATGCCGGTTGGGATGCCGGAATCGTATCTAAAGTTGAGCGTACGGAGGCCGTTGCCAATATCGAAGAGATCATCAAGGCTTCCGACGCGGTGATGGTTGCCAGAGGTGATCTGGCCGTTGAGATTGGTGATGAGAATGTGCCGGCGGTGCAGAAGATGATTATTCGTCGTACACGCCAGCTGGATAAAGTAGTGATCACAGCCACTCAGATGATGGAGTCGATGATTACCAATTCCAGCCCGACTCGTGCCGAGGTTTCCGATGTGGCGAATGCCGTTTTGGATGGCACGGATGTGGTGATGCTCTCGGCGGAATCAGCAGCCGGTCAATATCCCGTTGAAACGGTTGCGGCGATGGCTCGGGTCTGTGAAGCTGCCGAGGCCAGCAGGCTTGTCGATATCGTCTCTAAAGATCATATTCCTGAGAATTATGAGCGTGTTGATGAGGCGGTGGCAACCTCTGCGGTTTATCTTGCCAATCATCTGAAGGTGAAAGCCATTATTTCATTGACGGAATCAGGGTCAACAGCGCTTTGGATGTCACGAATCAACAGTGAGCTGCCAATCTATGCCATGAGCCGTAACAAGACGACCTTGGGGCGGATGACGTTATATCGTGGCGTGGTTCCCATCGAGTTTGATTCAACGCGTATGGCACGTTTTTATGTCAATCGTGAGGCCTCACTCGAGCTTGAAAAGCGTGGCGTGGTCAAAGAAGGTGACTGGTTGATCTTAACCAGCGGTGATCATATGGGGCTCCATGGCGGCACCAATAAAATTAAGGTTATCCAGGCGGGTAATGTTGTTTAAATTATTTTTAGGATAGGAGCAAAAACAATGGCATTAGTTTCACTAAGACAATTATTGGATCATGCCGCCGAGCACGGCTATGGTATTCCGGCGTTTAACGTCAATAACCTTGAGCAGATTCGTGCGGTGATGGAAGCGGCTGATAGGGTCGACTCTCCGGTTATCCTGCAGGCTTCAGCCGGGGCGCGCAAATATGCCGGCGCCCCGTTTATTCGCCATCTTGTGCTGGCGGCAATTGAAGAATATCCCCATCTTCCCGTTTGTATGCATCAGGATCACGGCACCTCCCCAGATGTCTGTCAGCGTTCGATTCAGCTGGGTTTCTCATCGGTGATGATGGATGGCTCGCTGAAAGCCGATGGCAAGACGCCTGCCGATTATGCGTATAATGTCGATGTGACAAAACGCACCGTTGACATGGCGCATGCCTGTGGTGTCTCCGTCGAAGGCGAGCTGGGCTGTTTGGGATCGCTTGAGACAGGACAAGCCGGTGAAGAAGATGGCGTCGGTGCCGAAGGAACTCTATCGCATGATCAGCTTTTAACCGATCCTGAAGAGGCGGCGCGTTTTGTGGCTGAGACCAAAGTTGATGCTTTAGCGATTGCCATCGGTACCAGTCATGGTGCTTATAAATTTACCAAACCACCGACAGGTGATGTCTTGGCGATCTCTCGAGTCAAAGAAATCCATGCCCGAATTCCCGATACGCATCTGGTGATGCACGGCTCTTCTTCAGTGCCGCAGGATTGGCTTAAGATCATCAATGAGTATGGCGGTGAGATGGGCGAAACCTATGGTGTGCCGGTTGCTGAAATCGTTGAGGCAATCAAGTATGGTGTCAGAAAAGTCAATATCGATACCGATTTGAGAATGGCGGCAACAGGGGCGATTCGTCGTTTTATGGCCACGCATCGTGGAGAGTTTGATCCGCGTAAATACAATGCGATTGCCAAAGATGCCATGAGTGAGGTTTGTAAAGCGCGTTATGAGGCCTTTGGTTCCGCAGGGCAAGCCAGCAAAATCAAGGTCTTGTCACTCGAGGCGATGTATCAGTTATATCTTAGCGGTAAGCTTGATCCGCGTGTTGAATTGGCGTTATCATAAGACGCATTTTTTATCAAAAAGCCAGTTTATCTAACCTCACCTGGCCTCTTCTTGTGTTAAGAAGAAGGCTGGAAGGCGTTCTGCAAAAAAGTCAGGAAAAAGTCTAAATAAAATACAACCACAGATTGATGGTGATAAAGCTCAGCAGTGTTGTGACAATAACGACAAAGGTCTGGGTTTTTTCCTCCAGCTGATATTGATTGGCAATGATGTAGTTATGCGTGGCTGTAGGGCTTGCGGTTAGTAGCACTAAGGCCAGCAGCAGCTCTTTGCTCAAGCCAAGAAGCCAGCCGATAATCAAAGCGATCAATGGAAAGATCAACAGCTTGAGTGTGCTCAAGCCCAATATCAGCCATTTCTCACGCTTTACCTTTAATGACGATAAACCAAAAGCACAAGTCAATCCCAGTGAAAACAAAGCCATAGGTGCGGCGGTTTTGGCAATGAAGTTTAAAATGCTTAAGATTTGTTCATGAATGTCTATTTTTAGGGAACCGATGATAAAGCCCAAAAGCGATGAAACAATGATGGGGTTTGTGGTCAGCACTTTTACGACTCGTTTGATGATAAAGCCAAGCCCAGGTCGTTGTCGTGATCCAGCAATACTCATCTCGATAAACAAAATGCTTAAGGTGAAAAATACGATGTTTTGAATTGCCATCAAAGGAATGGCAAAGGCTGCTGAGGAAAATACCAGTAAAAATAGTGGAATGGTAAAATAGGCACCATCGACCTGAGAGCTGGCCATGGTATTTAAGATGGCATGTGATCGTGGAAGTTTAAGCATTTTTCGACTGATTGCATAGGTCAGAGCAATGATCAGCAGCATCGCAAGAAAATAGGCACCGATATAGTTTACATTAAAAATATTGATACGGCTGTGATAGCAGCTTAAAAACAGCTGAATCGGCAGAGCGATATAAAAGACGTAATGGATTAAGGTCAGGTCGCTGCCGGCACTGAATATGCGTGTTTTGCCAAAGCAGAAACCCAGAAAGATGGTAAAAAATAAGACAGAAGTCGTGGCTAATACGGCGATCATGGCTTGTATATTGTCTTTGTAATGCTTGTTATACCCAAGTTGGTAAATTATTGATTAAATGTTCATCAAAATACTCTTTTTT
>JBMSHD010000030.1:0-19600 GCA_049416425.1 Francisellaceae bacterium
TGGAGTTTGTTGCAACGCCGCAAGTTGGGCTTGTAAATCGGCAATCGTCGTATCCGATGTCTCGCCCGAGCGATGAGAAACCACAGAGGTATAACCGGCTTCAGCGGCCATAGCCATCGCCTCAAAAGTCTCGGTCAATGTGCCGATCTGATTGAGTTTAATCAAGATGGAATTGGCAATGTGCTCGGCAATTCCTGTTTCCAGAATCTTGCTGTTGGTGACAAACAGATCATCACCGACCAACTGAACTTTGTCGCCCAGTCGTTCGGTCAGAAGTTTCCAGCCAGTCCAGTCATTCTCAGCCATGCCATCTTCGATAGAGATAATCGGATACTTGTCAACCCAGCGAGCCAAATAATCCACAAATTCTTCACTCGATAAGGCCAGATTTTCCGATTTCAGATGATATTTGCCATTCTCATAAAACTCGCTACTGGCTAAATCCAAAGCGATATAGACCTCTTCTCCGGCTTTATAACCGGCCTTGTCAATGGCTTTTAAAATCATCTCACAGGCCACCTCATTTGAAGGCAGATTCGGAGCATAACCACCTTCATCGCCGACACCGGCGACACTATAACCTTCCGCTTGCAAGACTTTTTTCAGACTGTGAAAAATCTCAACACCGGCGCGAAGCGCATCTTTAAAATGCTCAAAACCAACCGGCATAATCATAAATTCCTGCATGTCGACATTATTATCGGCATGCTCCCCACCATTGATGACATTCATCATCGGTACCGGCATGATATATTCTTTGGAATTCATCAGATAGCGATAAAATGGCTTTCTCAGATAAGAAGCCGCCGCCTTGGCATTCGCCAGTGATACCGCCAAAATGGCATTGGCGCCGAGATTGCTTTTATTTTCCGTTCCATCAAGCTCAATCATGGTCTGATCGACCAATCGTTGATCCAGCGCATCCAACCCAATCAAGGCTGGTTTGATCTTATCTAAAATATGAGAGATCGCCTTTAACACACCTTTTCCAAGATAGACAGACTTATCGCCATCCCGAAGCTCTAAAGCCTCTCTGCTTCCAGTTGATGCTCCAGATGGCACAGCCGCGCGACCAAATGCACCGGATTGCAGAATGACATCTGCCTCAATCGTTGGGTTACCACGAGAATCCAGAATTTCTCTGGCAACAATATTTGCAATTTTTGACATATGTTTACTCCTAAGTCTAAAACTATTTTGCGATCAAAACTTAACGAATCAAAGCATAGCAATAATTGGGACTGATTCCCAGAACTATCCGCAGCTAAAACGAAATCGTTTTGATAAAAATCAGCACCCCTCACCGTCCGTGCTCTCATTATGATCATTCGGCTCTTTGGGCTCATACCAGCCGTCCAGTTTTGCCTTTAATTTGTTGAGCCCTGTGCCTTTGAGTGATGAAAACAGCTGAAAACTGATATTTGCAGGTGATTTCAGCTGTTTGAGATAGTCCAACAGCAAGGCCTGAGACTTTGCCTTTTCACTGTTGTTGAGTTTATCGGCTTTGGTCAGCAACACGTGCATATCGAGATCACTGCTCACCGCCATCTCCATCATCATGCAGTCAAATTCCTTTAGAGGATGGCGTGCATCGACCATCAACACAACCCCCTTGAGACAGCGCCGACTTCCGATGTACTCGGTCAGGGTCTCCTGCCATGCCGATTTCATCTGATTCGAGACTCTGGCATAACCATAACCAGGCAAATCAACGAGTCGTCGCTCTTCATCCAGGGTAAAAAGATTGATCAACTGGGTACGCCCTGGTGTTTTTGAGACCCGAGCCAACGCTTTTTGCCCTGTCAGTGCATTAAGTGCGCTGGATTTCCCAGCATTAGATCGCCCCGCAAAAGCCACCTCAATACCCTGATCTTCCGGTAGCTGCTCACATTTAGCGGCTCCCATTAAATAACAGGCTTTTTGATAATTCATAATTCTGCCCTCTGGCTTAAAATTGTCAATAGATGGCGACAAGCTGTGTCAATCATCAGATAAACACGCTCAAATCCATCGTGAAGATAAGGATCGGGAACATCATAGATGTTGACCTCCGGTGCGAAGCTCAAGAGCTTCACCAGTTTTTCTTCATACTGTGATGAGGGCATAAACTTCCGTACATCTTCCATATTTTGCTCATCCATAACGATCAAATAGTCGTAATAGTCAAAATCTTCTTTCTCGAGCTGGCGGGAGCGAATATCAGAAATATCACAGTCATAAAGCGATGCCGTGGCAATCGATCGGGGATCGGCGCTGTCTCCTTCATGCCATTTACGAGAATGGGTGCCAGCCGATTCAATTTCAAATCGCTCATTGAGTTTTTGCTGTCTGACCAGATGGCGGAAAATACCATGCGCGGTAGGAGAACGACAGATATTTCCCATACAGATAAATAAAACTTTAATCTTTTGTTGCCTCATTACCTTACTACTTTCTGTTGCTTTATCGCGTTTTCGACATTTGATAAAAATCTGCCAACAGTTTATTTGATTTTAAGATAAATTGCATTTTTTTCTTTGCGGTTGACCCGCTTAAAAAAATGATTTCTTGCACATTTTTCAAACTTGTTATAGAATCTCGACTCGTTATTGCTAAACGAATTTAAGGATATAATGAATACCGACAACACCATTCTAACGATTGCCGTTGATGCGCTTGAGGACATAAAAGCACAAGACATCAAAGTCATGGATGTCGAACACCTCACAGACATGATGAGCTATATTGTTGTTGCCACTGCAACCTCTCAAACACATGGCAATGCCCTGGCACAAAATGTTGAAAAAAAAGCCAAAGAAAACAACATCTCTATTTTAGGCATCGAAGGAAAAGCCAAAAGCGACTGGGTATTGGTTGATCTTGGTGAGGTAGTCGTCCACATCATGCTTCAAGAAACCCGAGATTTCTATCAGTTGGAAAAATTGTGGGATATCAAGCCGAACAATCGTCAGGTCGGCTAAGTCGATTTTAAAAAGCAAGGGCTTTATGATAAAAGCTCAAATTGAGGCCCAAATTCCTGGTATTTTTTACCCAGTTCATTATTGGTGAACTTCTTGAAATTTTCCACAAACCGTTGAGCCAGATGTTTATAAACCGTCTCATAGGCAACTTTGTCCTGCCAGGTGTTTTGAGGATTCAAAATTCTGCTATCCACCCCTGGCAGCGCTTTGGGCACCCTAAAACCGAAAAGGCTATCGATATGAAATTCCGCCTCATCGACCGAACCATCGACAATCGCATCGATAATGGCACGGGTATCTTTAATTGAAATCCGATGCCCAACCCCATATCCCCCGCCAGTCCAACCGGTATTAACCAGATAAGCCTGAGCATTATGCGCCTTCATTTTTTCACCCAATAACTTGGCATATTTTGTTGGATGCAACAGCAAAAACGGTTGACCAAAACAGGCCGAAAAAACCGCCGTAGGTTCTTTAACACCCAACTCTGTGCCAGCTACTTTTGCCGTATAGCCAGATAAAAACTGATACATCGCCTGCTCAATCGACAGTTTTGCCACCGGTGGCAGTACTCCATAAGCGTCACAGGTTAAAAAGATAATCTTATCAGGATGACCGGCCTTAGAAACGGGTTTGACAATATTCTCGATATGATAGATCGGATAAGAAACCCGCGTGTTTTCGGTTTTAACATTGGAATCAAAATCAATGGAACCATCGTCGTTGACCACCACATTTTCCAATAGCGCATCGCGACGGATGGCATTAAAAATATCGGGCTCATTCTCTTTGGACAACTTGATGGTCTTGGCATAACAACCGCCTTCGAGATTAAAAACCCCCTCATCATCCCAGCCATGCTCATCATCACCGATCAATTTTCGTTTCGGATCGGCAGAAAGCGTGGTTTTACCCGTTCCAGAAAGACCAAAAAACAAAGCCGAATCGCCTTTCTCACCGACATTGGCAGAACAGTGAAAAGAACCGATACCCTCAAGCGGCAGAAAATAATTCATCATCGAGAAGATGCCTTTTTTAATCTCGCCGCCATACCAGGTATTGCCGATCAAGGTCATACGTTCATCGATATTAAAGGCGATAAAGGTCTCGGAGTTTAATCCCCAATCTTTATAGTCGGCACATTTAGTCTTACAGGCGTTAAATATCGTCCAGTCGGGTTTAAAATTCTCAAGCTCTTCCCTGGTTGGGCGAATAAACATATTTTTAAAAAAATGCGCCATCCAGGCGACTTCTGTGACCAGCCGCACCGATAAGCGAGTCTCAGGATTGGCACCACAAAAGCCATCCATGACATAGAGTTTTTGACCGCTTAGGCGCTTGATAACTAAAGACTTCAAGTGTTCCCAGGTCTTTGAACTCATGGGTTTATTATCGGAACCCTCATTCGTCCACCACACGTTTTCGATGGCCTGTGCTGTAGTCACGATATATTTATCTTTGGGAGAGCGTCCCGTAAAAACGCCGGTGTCAACGGCCACGGCACCGGTATCGGTTTCCACACCTTTTTCATAACCCTGAGCCTGTGATGAGGTCTCGGCTTCATACAATAGGTCATAACTTGCATTGTGAATAATTTCTTTTATTTCTGATATCTCATTCAAATTTAATTTAATTTGTGTCATTTATGTAAATTCTCAATTTCAAGTGTATTAATATAATAATATGCCGACTCATCAGGGTAAACCGTTAACAAGCAAAAATCAGGGATTTTTTATGAAGAGAAAAGACTCATTGAAAATTTATTTATGTAATACCCTTACTTTTGTGATAAATATTGATAAAATGCCAGATTAATCAGCTTGATCTTTCGGCGTGTTGGCAACCTAACAAACCAGGATTTCAGACTGACCTAATCCAAGAATAAAGAAAAGGCGAAAAGCCATAATCATGACGTCACCAGGAAGGAGTTAAAACCATGTCAAGCCTTACTCTTTGGCAGCAACATTATCCCAAAGGCATTCCCTTTGAGATCGCCGAAACCGACGAGACCATTATCTCTCTGTTTGAGACCGTGTCCGTAAAATATGCCGATCGCTTGGCACTGACCTGCCACGGTGAATCACTCACATTCAAACAGGTAGCCGATTTGAGCAGCCATTTTGCCGCCTACGCCTATGAGCGGCTCGAGTTCCGAAAAGGAGACCGCATCGCCATCATGCTGCCGAATCTGCTGCAATTTCCCATCGTGCTATTTGGACTGTTGAAAATTGGCTGCACCGTAGTTAACATCAATCCACTGTATACGGCACCAGAAGTGCGTCAAATTCTTGAAAATGCAGAAGCCAAAGGCATCATCGTCTTGTCGGCATTTGCCGATCGCATCGAGAAAAATTTTGCCCATCTGCCCCATCTAAAACACGCCATTGTCAGCGATTTGACCGATCTTTATCATTTCCCCAAAAAACAGATTATTAATTTTATTGCAAAACATCTCAAAGGCATGAAGCCAAACTACAATCGGGACAAATTCACCCCGCTGAAAGCCATGTTATCTCATGATAAATCCTTTACTGGCAGAGTCGATATTAAAGCCGATGATATCGCTTTTTTACAATACTCAAGCGGCACCACCGGCACCCCAAAAGGCACGATTTTACTTCATCGCAATATCGTTGCCAATGTCCATCAGGTATGGTCATGGATATCCGTCGGACTCGATCCGAGCAAACAGATCATCATCGGTGCGCTTCCCCTGTATCACATCTTTGCCCTGACTGCCAATCTGTTTACCTTTTATATGGCAGGCAGCCGACAGATCTTAATTCCAAATCCCAGAGACATCAAGTCACTGGTCAAGATCATGAAAAAAAGCAATTTTACCATTTTCAACAGCATCAATACGCTCTATGCAGCACTGTTGGCAAATGCCGAGTTTCGAAAATCCCGATTTCCTCATTTTAAGTTCTCACTAAGTGGCGGCATGAGTACATTGGAAAAAGTGGCAAAAGACTGGAAAACCGTCACCGGAGTTGACATTAAGGAAGCCTATGGTTTATCTGAGATGTCGCCGGCGGTGACGATCAATAAATTCAATGACGGCGGTTATAATGGCACCGTTGGCTATCCACTGCCCAGCACCATCGTCTCGATACGCGATAGCGAAGGTCATGAACTGCCTGTGAATGAAAACGGAGAGATCTGGCTTAAAGGACCACAGAAGTCCCCAGGCTATTGGAATGCCGATAAAGCCAATAAAGAAGGCTTCACCGAAGATGGCTGGCTTAAAAGCGGTGACATTGGTTTTCTTGATGAGAAAGGGCGGCTGACCATCTCCGGGCGCAGCAAAAACATGATCCTGGTCTCCGGCTTCAACGTCTACCCCAAAGAGATTGAAAATGCGATTTTAACCATGCCTGAAGTCAAAGAATGCGCCGTTGTCGGTATTCCTTCCAAATCAAGCGGTGAAAAGCCACTGGCCTTTGTGGTACTGGAACCCGGTGCCAGTCTCATCGCCAAAGATATCACCCAATACTGCTATACACAACTGGCGCACTACAAAACACCCAAAAACATTGTTTTTGTCGATGAGTTGCCTAAAAACAACGTCGGTAAGATTATGAAAAAGGAATTGCGCGAAGACTATTTAAAACAACTTGACAATAACTCAATCTCTGCCTGAACAAAGATGCTAGAGCATATTCTCCAATAAAGGTTGTGATTTGACGATTTGATCGATCTGCTTTAACTGCTCGAGCAAAGGCTTCATCAAGTGAAGCGGCCAGGCGTTTGGACCATCGCTTAGCGCTTTGTCGGGATTGGGATGGGTTTCCATAAATATCCCCGAAATACCCGCCGCCATGGCGGCACGTGCAAGCACCGGCACATATTCACGCTGACCGCCGGACGAGCTGCCCTGCCCACCTGGAAGCTGCACCGAGTGGGTTGCATCATAGACCACAGGGCAACCGGTGTCACGCATGGCGGCTAGCGATCGCATATCAGACACCAGATTGTTATAACCAAAACTCGCTCCTCGCTCACAAACCATAATTGCTTCGTTCCCCGTTGATTTGGCTTTGATTGCGACCTGCTTCATATCCCAGGGAGCCAAAAATTGGCCTTTTTTAATATTGACCGGTTTGCCTTGCTTGCAAACATTGACGATAAAATTAGTCTGACGACACAAAAAAGCCGGCGTCTGCAAGACATCAACCACGCTTGCAACTTCAGCCAAGGGTGTATCTTCATGAACATCCGTCAACACCGGCATGCCAATCTGTGCTTTTACCTTCTGCAGAATTTGCAAACCCTTTTCAAATCCGGGGCCTCTGAAGCTCTCAATGGAAGAGCGATTGGCTTTATCAAAAGACGATTTATAAATAAAAGGAATACCAAGGGCATCCGTCATCTCCTTGAGATAACCTGCCGTATCGAGTGCCAAGGCTTCAGACTCGATGACACAGGGACCTGCGATGAGGAAAAAAGGCTTATCGATGCCGACTTCAACATTGAGTAATTTCATGCTTTATAACACCATAAATAATAATGCCTACAGTGTAACCACAGTCGCTAAAAATAGAAAGTATTTTCGCGTAACAACAACTCGCTGTTTTACAAAAAAATTTCCACTAACTTCAAGACAGTTTTTGCTTCCTATTCACCATAATTGACTTACAATAGGCAAAAGACTCCATCCGCCAACGATACATCACATTATGACAACAACACACAAGCATATAGAACACGGTTTAAAAACCATCGACGCTGAGATTCAAGCCTTAAAAGAGCTTAAAAAACATATCAATAATAGCTTCACTCAAGCCTGTGATCTGATTTTAAGTTGCCTGGGTCGTGTTATTTTAATCGGCATGGGTAAATCCGGCCACATCGCCTCAAAAATTGCCGCCACCTTTGCCAGCACAGGAACCCCGGCATTTTTCGTTCACCCGGCTGAAGCCGGACATGGCGATTTTGGCATGATCACCAAAAATGATCTTGTTATTGCCATTTCCAACTCAGGCAATGCTCCAGAAGTCACCGCCTTAATTCCCATGATCAAGCTTCTGGGAGTCCCTTTAGTCGCCATTACCAGCAAGATCGACTCACCCTTGGCAAAAGGGGCTGATATCGTCTTAAACCTTGGTGTCACTAAAGAAGCCTGCCCACTAAATCTGGCTCCAACATCAAGCACAACAGCAACTTTGGTTTTGGGAGATGCCTTGGCGATCAGTCTTCTCACCGCTAAAAAATTCACTCCCGAGGACTTCGCCTTCTCGCACCCAAGTGGCTCACTTGGAAAACGCCTCTTGCTTAAGGTCAGTCACATCATGAAAAAAGGCGAGGCTTTGCCCATCATCTCAGCAGATGCCAGCATTGAAGACGCAATTTTACAGATCAGCCAGAAAGGGTTGGGCATGACCTTGATATCCAGTGATGGCATAAAACTTCAAGGCATCTTCACCGATGGTGATTTAAGACGCGTGTTTGCCAAAAAGCTCTATCAACCCGGTATTGCCATTTCCAAATTAATGAGCACCTCACCGAAGACGATTACAACACAATCCATGGCCATTGAAGCACTTGAGATCATGAATGCCTATAAGATTACCACGCTTGTGGTGATGGATGGCGGTCGCATAGAAGGCATCATTCATATGCATGATCTGATTAAAGAAGGGATTGCCTGATCAGCAAAAGCTTGGATTAATCCATCGCCCCCATGCTGACACAGTGATAGCCAGCATCGACATAAATCACCTCACCGGTGATGCCGCTGGCAAGATCAGAGGCTAGAAATGCCACGGTGTTGCCAACCTCTAAAATATCGACATTTTTCTTCAATGGCGCCACTTTAGCATTATAGTCCAGCATCTTCTTAAAGCTCTTGATGCCGGATGCCGCGAGCGTTCGAATAGGACCGGCCGATACCGCATTGGCTCTGATACCTTCCTCACCCAAAGACAAAGCGGTATATCTGACAGTGGCCTCCAATGAAGCCTTGGCAATGCCCATGGTGTTATAGCTTGGCATGGCGCGCTCCGCTCCCAGATAGGTCAGTGTCACCAGTGAGGCGCCTCTGCCCTGCATCATCGCTCTTCCCGCCTTAGCCAAAGCCGCAAAGCTATAAGCACTAATATCATGTGCGATTTTAAAACCCTCACGATTGACGGCGGAAATAAAATCACCTTCCAGCTGATCGGCAGGCGCATAAGCCACGGAATGGACAATACCATCGAGCCCATCCCATTTTTTAGCCAGCTCAGCAAACACGTTATCGATGGCGGCATCATCGGTGACATCACATTCAATCAGTGCCGCCGGCGCATAGTTCGCCGTCAGTTTTTCAATGCGCTCCTTAAAACGTTCATTCTGATAGGTAAAGGCAAGCTCCGCTCCCTCACGATGCATGGCTTCAGCCACACCATAGGCAATCGATTTATTGCTCAAAAGGCCGACGATTAAGATCTTTTTACCCTGTAGAAATCCCATGGTTATTCCTCTTTAATTTTATGATGAACATGATATTTTGTTTTGCATTATGCACCAATTCAACAAATTCTGCACTAACATCATGGCTTTTTAATCTGCCTGGCGATACCATTTCTAATATGATATGAAAACCAAGGAATACATTATCTCATGAATAAAACCCGCAAAAAAGTGCATCCCAATGTCTATGGTGATGTCACTTTCGATAAGGCCAAAGAAACCTGGAATGTATTTAAAATCATGTCTGAGCTTGTGGAAGGCTATGAACGCCTGGATCAGATTCAGCCCGCGGTCAGCATCTTCGGTTCGGCTCGCCTGCCTCCTCAGTCACATCACTACCGAGACGCCGAGCATATTGCCCAGAGACTCTCTGAAGCTGGATTTAGCATCATCACCGGCGGCGGTGGAGGCATTATGGCAGCTGGCAATATCGGCGCCTCTTATGGTGAATCATTGAGTGTGGGACTCAATATCAGCCTGCCGCATGAACAGACTCCGAATCAAAGCCAGGACATCTCCCTGCATTACCGCTATTTCTTCACGAGAAAGGCCATGTTTGTCAAGCACTCCATGGCCTATGTTGTCATGCCTGGTGGATTTGGCACACTCGATGAGATGTTTGATATCAGCACACTGGTACAAACCGGCAAGAAGCGTCATATGCCCATCATCCTGTTTAATACAAAATATTGGGGTGGTCTTATCGACTGGATCAAAGACCAGATGCTAGGAGAAGGTCTTATCAATGAAGAAGATCTGAAACTTTTAATCCTGACTGATTCCATCGATGAGGTGGTTGATATTATCAAATGCCATCATGAGAAAAACTGCCTGGAAGGGCATGGAGACAAAAGAGAATTTATTTTCTAAGTTGTCATCTTTAGAATCTGACATTCGACATCATACCATTATTGGGATCAAAATAATTGAATCAAACCTGGCGCGCTCCAACTTAATTTATTTTTCTTTCGTCTGACTCGACGCTGAAAAATCGCCTGTTTCTGGCTTAAAAACAGATAATAAGCGATGGCTCGAGGAATTTTATAGCGATAACATAAGGTAAAAATTTTGTCGATTTCGCGCTTTGGTTTCTGCCACTTATTCAAAGCATCCATCATATTCTCGACATCAAAAAATCGACGAAATGGCGAGGTTTTAAGACGGGCTAAGATCAGACGATAGAAAATCTGCTCACGATCGAAAATCTCATACCAGTTGGCCGCCTGAGCACCATGATCGGTTCGGTTTAATATCGCATCCGGCAAGCTTCCCTTCATCGCCTTTTTCACCATGAGTCGTCGCCCTTCAGTCTCATTGCCAAACTGTGATGCCGGAATTGCCTGACAAAATTCAAGCAGGCGCACATCTGCCGTTGGATCTCGATGCTCAATGCCAAAATGAGCTTCTAATGGCGCATACGCCTGACCGATATCGCCAATACACTCGATTAAACCGGCGATGCTATGGCGTCCTTTTAGCACAAAAAGCGGTGTTTTAAAACATTTCCAGACCAATTTTTTGGCTCTGGCAAACTCGGGGGAAACAGCGCTGGAGGCCTGCCACTGCGGCAGGAAGAATACATCCTCTACAAGCCTTATATAACGCCCTATAGCATGCTTTAAGCGTGATTGGAATCGGCTGTTATCACCCTGCCAGGAAAACCCCATATTACCCATCTGCCCTGTCAGGATCACGTCGATGTTTTTATGTTGTGCTCTGATAATGATATCTTCCATCCACAATCGGTTATAGCCATTTCGTATCGCCATCTCGGCATAATAATGGTAATGATGGAGATTTAAACAAAATGAGGTCTCCGGTAAATGTAATTTTATTAGATCAATATTGTCATAATCAGCTACCAGTGCATCCATCAGCAGGCTATCATCGACCGACCAATTGGCAAGATTCGTCGTCTGTGGTTTATGAATCAAGCCAAAACTAAGCAATGAGCGATTAGCTTGTTTTAATTGTGAAGCCGCAATCGCGGTAACAGAAGAAGAGTCAAGGCCACCACTTAGATGTGAGGCGACATCGCCATAAACCCGCAATCGTGAGGCAACCACCTCATTGAAGATCTCTAAAAAGTGCACATGGTAGTCTCGACGGTCACGATAGTAAATTGGCTGTACAGCTTGCAAAGACCAATAAGATCGGATCTCTGGCTTCTGCTTTGTAAGGCGTATATAATGTGCCGATGGCAGTTTCTCTATTCCCTTATAAAGCGTCTTTTTTTTATCTGATGTGGTAAAAACCAGCGCCTTAGCCAGCTCCATCTCGTTTAGCTCAACCGCTAAATCATTAATCTGCAGCAAAAGATCCATCGTGCTGGCAAAATAATAAATCTCTCCGACTCTGGCATAATATAAGGTTTTCATGCCCATCTGGTCACGTGCCGCAAAAAATTCATGCCGAACCTCGTCCCAGATAAGAAAGACAAAATCACCGACAAGCTTATCAACACAACGCTCCGCCCAACGTTCATAGGCCGTCAATACGATTCTTTCGTCGCTTAGCGACACCGTATTATTAAGCTTTAGTTGCTGACACAAAACGAGGCGATTATCCAGCCGGATATTGCCACAGATAAGATGCTGAGCCGCCGTATTCTTCAAAGGCAGGCACGTGAAAACCGATTCGGGTGTTGTCCATTTATGTTTTTGCTCAAAAGTAAAATAAGGACTATCATGACGAAATATCTGATCGGCGACAAAGCCCTGCTTGAGACTCAGCACTGTTTTATTATGTAAAGGCGTAAAACTGACTCTGGCAATAAAGGCAACACTCACGATAAAAGGCTCTGAGCAAACAGATCGCCTCCCGCCCCCCCTGCCAACTGGGTCGCTACTTTTATTTCCTCACAACGCATCACCGGCTTTTGATAATTTTTCTTGTTCTGTGAGCTGTTTCCATCAGACTTAATATTGACATTATCCACCGACAGTCTCCTTACACCTCAGATAAAACTGCTGAATTATTTTCAACATTTCATGTTTGTATAACATACATTATTTAAAAAAATAATCAATATTTTTTATTTAAATATAGGGAAATTAGAGGTCAAATTTTAAAAATCACCGTGATTTTTAATCTGGCAAAAACGCGACAAGGCCACCAAAGACGCCTGATGAGACGCTTCAGTGGCTGCATTGCAAGCATCGGCAATCACCGTGACTGTGAAGTCTCGATCATGCAGCTCTCTGGCTGTGGATTCGATCACATAGGTTGTCGAGACGCCACAGAGAACAACATGCTCGATTTGACCAGCTCTAAGAAGCGGTTCCAGATCGGTGCCATAAAGCGCACTGACTCGATGCTTGATCACGATGTGATCATGTTCTGCCACATCCATCTCAGGGTGAAACTCAGTCGCCCAGGTGCCCAGCTGATATTTTTTAAACTCGGCGGCTTTTGAGAACATCGGTGAGCTTTTAGGACAACTCAGATAGTTGGCATCAAAGCCGACTTTAACATGAGCGACCGGTATTTTATGCTGACGCGCCCAAGCAATCATATGATTGGCTTTCTCCATGGTTTTATCAGCCATAATTCTGGGGGCATTATGCACGCCAGTGACCCCTTTCTCATCGACGATTTCATTGATAAAATCACAAACCAGCAACAGTGTTTTTTCCATTCTTTACTCCAAATTTTTGTTTATATAGTTTGTTGTTACCCTTGACCCACTTTACCTGTTTCCTAAATGCGATTACACTTATTAAATATAACGTATAATTTAGTATTTCTAAACATGAATAAACTGCCGCCTTTAAACTCCATCGTCGTCTTTCATACCATCGCTCAAAGCAGAAGCTTTGCTCAAGCCGCCGAAAAACTCAATGTCACCGCCGGTGCCATCAGCCAGCAAATCAAAAAACTGGAAGATTTTCTTGGCGTTATTCTCGTCGATCGACGCAAAAGCGGCATTGAGTTGACCCGGTCTGGGAAAATATATTACGATGATATCGATCAGGCGTTGATGCGACTCATCCGCGCCACCGAAAAACTTCGTCCCCAATCCGATCAATCCATCCAGATTCGGCTGATCAGCACGCTGGCATTGCAATGGCTCATCCCTTGCCTCAGTGACTTCTATATTCAACATCCCGACATCAAGATCAATATCATGACGATGCCAGAAAACGACTATGAAAATCCTTCCAATGCCGATTTCAACATCGTTTTAGCCGCCGACAAACCGGCTCCACATGCCCAAAAATTATGGCAGGATGAGCTGGTTTTGGTCTATAACCCCAAATTCATTTCCGCGCCAACACTGAGCCAGTCACCTGCCATCGTCGTCAATCACCCCAATCGTATCGGTGACTGGCAGGATTTTTGCAAATCCTCCAACTGGCAGAAACCAAACAAAGAACTTCTGGTCACCAACACGGCTCAGGCACTGCAAGCGGTTATCAATGGCGTTGGCAGCTTTGTCACTCATCTGCCGTTTGTCATCGCTCAAATCAACGCCGGCACTTTATCAACAGCCGGTGACAACATCACCACCAAAGAGGCATTCTATCTCATTGAACGCTACAGCCACATCAATGCCAAAACACGACAGACGGTTAAAACCTGGCTGCTCGATCAGGCTGACGCCTATCTTTAATTCTGACTCGCCAGGGCAAGCCATTTGCTATAAACATGATCCAGATGATTGTTTTGTGGATGATAACCAGAGACCACATCATTAACTAAACGGCTGTAAGTGTAATTATAAATCGGCAGAACCGGATAGTCTTCCATTACTAGCTTCACCGCCTCTTCCATGTTCTGGTTATACGTAGCAACATCAGGCGAAGCCAATCCGGCAAAGAAATACTGATCAACCTGCTTACTGCAAAATCCGGTGTTGTTATTGACATAACCACAGGTGTAGTCATAGAGAAACGTCTGCGGCGTATTAATACCGGCAATACCCCCCATACGAGCCACCTGATAATTTTTCTGCTGCAGATTCTGCAGATAAACCTTCCACTCTTCATTATTGAGATTCACCTCGATGGCATCGCCAAAAGCCTGGCGCCACATCTGCATGATCGCCTCAGCCACCTGTTTGTGACTCTCTGCCGTATTAAAACTCAAGGTAAACCGCAAAGGATGATCAGCGGTATAGCCGGCTTTAGCCATAAGCTTTCTGGCCTCAGAAATACGCTTTTCCATCGACCAGTCCACCCACTCGTAACCGGGCACCTGTTTATAGAAATCTTTATACAGACCCTCTTGCATGTCATCAGGTACAATGCTGTAAGCCGGCGTCTGCCCCATTCGCAAAATCTGCTCGGTAATGAGTTTTCGATTAACGACCATCGTCAGCGCCTTTCTGACATCAAGCCTATCGATGCCGGGTTGCTTGAGATTGAAAAGATAGTAATAGACACCAAGCATGCGCACATTATAAAAATCGTCACCAAATCGCTTTTGAAACTGTGCTTTAGTGATTCCCGTGGGCACGCCACTGGTAAAATCAATCTGACCGGCCTGAAATTGGTTGTATTCCGCCTGAAGATCAGCCGCGACGAATTTTACCTTTTGGATTTTCACGTTCTTCGCATTCCAGTAATACGGATTTTTTTCTAACAGCACATAACCCTGAGGCACCCATTCTTTGAGAATATAAGGACCATTATTGACCATACGACCGACCTGAGCCCAGCCATTGCCCCATTTCTCTACGGCCGAGCGATAAACCGGCAGATAGCTACCTGCCGAACCCAGCAGAAAGAACGCATCCGGATGTTCGAGACGAATAACAAGCGTCTGATCATCAGGTGCGCTGACTCCCAGGCTATCTGCAGGCATCTTACCATCAACGATGGCCTTGCCATTTAAAATGGAATAATAATTGGCGGCACTGTTCATACCGTTTTTAGGATCGACTTCATATTTCATGCTATAGACAAAATCGTCAGCTTTCAGCGGCTCACCATTAGACCACATCAAATGATCGCGAAGATGAAAGGTATAGACAAGCCCATCTTTAGAAACATCCCAGGATTTCGCCAATCCCGGTATTGGTTGATTGGATTGACTCTCGGCCACGAGCCCCTCAAACAGATCATTGACGATTCGCAAGGAAGAAGTATCACTGACAAGGCCTGGAACCAATGTCGGCACATCTCCAGGTCCATTACTGACAACCAGTGTTGTCTTACCCGTGTTAACAGATTTAGTCTGTGCTTTGTTTTCTTTATCATTACCACAAGCGGCAAGCGATACGGCTATCGTGGCAACAGTGATCATACAGCAAAGACGCCGTTTAAACTTTTTACTCTGTGACTCTCTCATTTTATTTCCTTTATTTTGATTACGTCAAACTAAACCATTTGGAATACTGCTGGTTGATATGATTATTTTGGGAGTCATAACCGGCGACTCGATCACTGACCAGATGATTATAGGAAAGATTGTAAAGCGGGAGAATAATATAGTCGTTCATCGCCGCTACAATCGCCTGTTGCATATAAGCCTGGGACTGTGATTTATCCGCCGTTGAGATGGCCTTGTTGAAATTATCAGTCACTGTTTTATTGCAGGATAGCCCGAGGTTATTGCTGCTGCCACAGGTAATGAGCTCAACCCAGTCACTGGCATCATTATAATCGGCTTTCCAGTCCAAGAGCCCCATCTGAAACTGATGCGTATTCATCGATTGCAGAAAGACTTTCCATTCCTGATTCTCAATGTCCACCTTGATCAAATCACCAAAGGCCTGCTGCCACATCGAAATCACCGCCAGAACGATTTGCCGTTTCAACGGATGAGTGTCATATAGCACCGTAAAGCGAAGCGGATGCTGTGATGAATAACCTGCTGATTCAAGCAGCGCTTTGGCCTGACTGTTACGCTTTGCCATCGATTCATTCACCCAGGCATACTCCGGCATAGCTTTTTTATAGATATCGGCATAGATACCACCCTCGGCACCATCTGGCAGTACGCTGTAAGAAGGGCTTTCCCCCATACGGGTAATATTATCGACGATCGCTTTTCGATCAACCACCATCGTCAACGCTTTTCTGACCTGCCATTTGGCAAAATTCGGGTCTTTGAAATTAAACCAGAAATACTCATTTCCAATATAGGAATTGGTATGGAAATTTTTACCAAATTTATCCTTATAATATTGATCACTCTGACCGCTTGGCACCGTCCAGGTGAAATCCATGCCGCCGGTTTTATATAAATCATATTCGCTCGAAGGATTGACGATCGGCAAGAACTTCACCTCTTCAATAGCGACTTTGGGTGCATTCCAGTAATAAGGATTTTTTACCACACTCAAATGACCATTGGGAACCCATTCTTTAAGCTCATAGGGACCATTGGAAACAATGCTGCCAACGTTTGCCCAGCCCGTTGGATTGGCCTTAACCGCGGGTGGATACAAAGGTTCAGAGGCAGGAATCAGCATCAGATCCAAAAAATAGGACACCGGGTGATTTAGTGTTATTTGCAGCGTGTGATCATCCACAGCCTTAACCCCCAGCTGATTGAAGTCTTTTGACTCATTATCGATAATCGCCGAAGCCCCTTTAATCACCTTATAAAAACTGGCATAGAGATTGGGCGTGTTTGGATCAAGGTTTCGTCTGAAAGCATAGACAAAATCACCGGCGGTAACAGGATTCCCATTTGACCATTTGGCATTTTCACGCAAATGAAAGGTGTATACCGTTCCATCTTTGGATATCTCCCATGAGCTTGCCAGTGCCGGAACGATTCGATCATCCTGAGTCAGGGTCACCAGCCCTTCAAAAAGATCATTATTAACCCGCCAGGCCGTGGCATCATTGATCACGCCCGGATCAAGCGTTGGAATCGCGGCACCGACGCCAACCGTCAATATCGAATTATTCTTCACTACCACCGCTGTCGATGAGGTGTGCTTGCTTTGCGTTGAACTCTTATTATCATTTGAACAGGCCGACAGCATCAAGGCTGCGGCAGTCAGACACATTATTATTTTTTTTCGCTTCATGATCTTCCCCTTGTCTATCGCCTGAATCCGCTCAGGCATACGATTATCCTTGTTTATACCGTTCATGCATTTCCAGATCAGCGGCCTTTATGATCATTTAACATAGAAATGGAGCCCAATATTATTTAAATATAAAAAACCCCCAGCTTCTGACTCAAAAAGCGTCTCATCATTCTAGTTTGCCTTTTTAAAATAAAGCCATTTGGAATAGACATCATCCATATAGTTTTTTTCAGGATGATAGCCACCAACATAGTTTTTGACTAGACGGCTATAGGTATAATTGTAAATTGGTATCTGGACATAATCATTCATGGCAATTTTTGTCGCCACTATCATATTTTTATTATACTCACTCAGGCTTACCGCATGCATGCCATCTTGATAATAACGATCAAACTGCTTGTCACAAAAGCGACTGTAATTAGCCGGATGATTGCAAGTTAAACCATCGAGGAAATTATTGGCCGCATTCAATGTCGCTATTCCTCCCATGCGTCCGACCTGAAAATTACCATCTCTTAAACTCTGAAGATAAACTTTCCACTCTTCATTGTATAAGGTCACCGCCACCAGGTTACCAAATGCCTTCTGCCACATCTGAGCGACGGCTTCGGCGATCATCTTATGACCTTCCAGCGTATTAAAACTAATTTTAATGTCCAACGGATGTTCTGCCGAATAGCCGGATTTAATCAGCAATTTTTTCGCCTTATCAATCCGTTTATCCATCGACCAGTCGACCCAATCATAAGAAGGGAGCTGCTTATAGAGATCTTTATAGGATCCATTCTCAATATTAATCGGCATAATACCGTATAAAGGCAGCTGACCGAGTCGGGTTATGCTATTGACAATCGCCTTTCTGTCAACGACCATAGTCAAGGCCTTTCTGACATCGACTTTATCGACACCTGGTTTTTTAATATTAAACCAATAATAATAAGTTCCCAACATCGGAATATTATAGAATTCACGTCCAAATTTCTGCTCAAACTGCGCCTTTGTCACCCCTGATGGCACCGTATTAGTCATATCAATTTGACCCGATAAAAATTGACTGTATTCAGCCTGTGGATTGACTGGAAGAAATTTCACTTTATCGATTTTAACCCGTTTCGCATCCCAATAATGAGGATTTTTCTGCTCTAAAAGAGAACCGTTGACAATCCAGCTTTTAAGCTCATAAGCTCCATTTGAAACCATGTGTCCAGGCTGTGCCCAGCCATCACCCCATCGATCCAGCACAGGCTTATATAAAGGGTAGGTGACAGGATTGGTTAGTGTATCGATAAAGAACGGATAAGCATAGTCTAATTTTATCTGTAGAGTATGACTATCAAGCGCCATAACCCCTAAGCTGTCAGCGGGTTTCTTACCATCAATAATCGCCTCGCCATTGGCAATAGGTCGAAATACATCGATCTGCTGTGCACCGACGGTCGGGTCGATATTACGCTTAAAGGCATAGACAAAGTCTTCTGCGGTCACCGGTTCTCCATTTGACCATTTGGCATCTTTTCGTAGATAAAAAGTATAGGTTAGCCCATCTTTGGATTCATCCCAGGAAGTCGCAACGGCAGGCACCACTTCATCCGCCTGATTCTCGCCCACCAGACCTTCAAACAAATCATGCAAAACGCGAAGCGAGGTATTGTCATTCCATTTACCTGGATCCAGTGTTGGCACCTCACCCAAGTTTCCCACCACCAGCATATCTTTGCCAACTGGCGCCACGGAGTTCGTCTCTTTTTTCTGGTTGCTGCCTGCTTTCGCGTCACTCGAGCCACCGCAGGCAGCAAGCGTCAAGGACAAACCCATTGAGACCATTACCAGTGCTAATTTTTTCAATCTGATTTTCCGATGTATACGCATCATCTCTCCTTTTTATTTTTTAAAATACAACCACTTCGTATAAACATGATCCATATGGTTTCCCTCTGGCTTATAACCGCCGACATACGGTTTCACCAGGCGATAATAGGCATAGTTATAAAGCGGCAGCGTGGCATAATTATCCATGGCGATGATCATGGCTTTTTTCATATTCTCATCATAGGCCTTTTGCGTCGGCGCACTCATACCGGCTTCATAATACTGATCCAGCTCCTTATTACAGAATTGGCCATTATTATTGCCATCGCCACAGGTATACCTGGGTGCCTCGGGCCTCATAATAGATTTTGTATATCCATATACAAAATCG
>JBMSHD010000031.1:0-19496 GCA_049416425.1 Francisellaceae bacterium
ACATTGAAATCACTGCCTCAAGAGGCAATTATTAAAAATGGGGAGTTTTCAGAAAATAATTAGAGTATGATATAGACTACCTTATCAATATAGAAAAACAGAATATTACTTAAATTTATACTCATTTAAATTATATGCAATAAAGGTGCCGTCAACTTAACTCTTGCAGCTGACAATAATAGCTTTGGTCCTAAATTTTATAGATTACCCAAAAGTTGGAACAAATCTGGGTGGCTAATTATAAAAAGCGCTTCTAAACCCAAAAAACGCAGATAGGTCAGTTATCCGTAAACAGGATTGTGGGAATGTAGGTTACTTTACGCTCAATAGCGCCGCCGCGGCGGTAAAGCCGGCACCAAAGGCACAGAGAGCAACTCTGTTTTCAGATTTTTGTGTTTCCAGAGTTTCAGACAGGGCAATGGGAATGGTGCAGGATGAGGTATTGCCGTAACGAGCGATGTTGCTGTAGAGCGTTCCTGGTGTCATGTTTAGCCGTTTCTCTACAGCGTTAGATATGCGCTGGTTGGCTTGATGTGGAATAACAAGATCCACACTATTTAAAGCCACACCATTTTGCTGACAACATTTATGCATAATCATCGACATGGTCTTAACGGCAAAAGTAAACAGTTTTTTACCCTGCATAAACGTCCACTCATTATCGCCGGTGGGGATGTTCAAAATATCGCCGTTTTCAGCGATAGCCGTCAAGGCAATCTCATCAATAACTGCCTTGGCATCCTGAAGATGGTCATTGCCGCTCACAATGGTTGCCGTTGCTGCATCACCAAATAAAAACGCCGTTTCAAAATCCGTCGTATCGACGTGTTTACTGACATATTCGGCAGTGATAATAAGCGCACGTTTTCCTGGTCGTGTTTGCAGAAAGTCACGCGCATTCTGCAGCGCATAGATATAGCCGCTGCAGGCGGCATTGATGTCATAAGCGGTTACAGCCTGTTTACCAAAGACCCGATAGAGTCGCTCCAGCACCAGACAAGCCATAGAAGGGGATAGGTATTTATCAGGCGTAGAGGTTGAACAGATGACAAGGTCGATATCTGCCAGTGTCAGGTTTTGTTTTTCCAATGCCTGTTGTGCCGCAGAAGCAGCGACATCAAGAATGTTTTCATCTGCGCTTAACCAGTAGCGTCCTTCAATTCCGGTTCGGGTTACGATATCATCACTGCTATGATCAGGAAAGTTGACGATGAGCTCTGTATTACTGACAAAACGCGAGCCAGTTTGAAACACAGGAGTCGATAGACCAACAGGATAGATACCTTGCTGCTGATGGCGTCTTTTGACTTCCTCGGCGATTTTTCTGACAAGGACAGGGCGCTTTTTAGTTTTTTGCTGCGATTGGGCACCCTGTGGCAGGCGGACTTTAAGCAGAGGATCACCGACGGTAGCAAGCTGTGATTCCTCGACATAGATTGCTTCAATCACACCGTTGACAGGAGAGAGAATCTCACCGGCTGACTTAGAGGCCTCAAGATCAACAAGCTTGTTACCAACCTTGATTTCATCACCAACCGCAACATGAAGATCGGTAATCAGTACGCTCTCATCGGAAGGACTGGCACCGATGACTTCGACATTGAAGCTGCCAAGATCATTGTTCTCAATGATCTCCCAATCCAAAGACAGATCGAGTAACTGCGCCGCTGCCTCAAGAATGCGCTCATAAGAGGGTAAAATTTCCAGTTGATTGTTGAAATTGCAGGGCACATAGGTATCACTTCTAGTGATACGCCTGACTTTGACCGATCTTTTGGCTTTTTCAACCACCGCGGCGATGATATCGCCACCGACTCCACAAGTCATGTTATCTTCATGTACCACAATCAGATAACCCGTTTTCTCTGCTGAAGCTAAAATCGTGGCCAAATCATAAGGTTTAATGGTGCGAAGATCGATGATTTCACTATCGACGCCAACACTCTCCAGTGTCTCCGATACTTCCTGACAGAGGGAAACTGTGTTACCCCAGGCGACAAAGGTGATATCATCTCCAGGTTTGACAATGCGGGCTTTACCAACTGGCACAATCTGTCTGTCCACATCGGTTGATGTGGTATCTTCAGTCGCGGCATTATTGAGCATTTTTTTAGGATAGAGAAAAATGCTTGGCCGGCCTGATTCAAAAGCGGCATTTAACATGCCGGCGGCATCGGCCGCATTCGATGGCATATAGACATCAAGACCGGGGATATGGGCAAAAAGCCCTTCATTGGTTTGAGCATGAAAGGGCCCCAATCCCGGGCGATAGGCGCCACAGGCGGCAAAGATGATAACCGGCGTCTCCCAATCGCCGTTACTGCGCCAATACATGGTGGCCAACTCGGTAAATATCTGGTTATAGGCTGGCGGCATAAAATCGGCAAACTGAATAAACGCCACCGGGCGTTTACCGGTCAACGCCATTCCGGCGCAGGCACCGACGATGGTTGCCTCAGACAGAGGGCTATTGATGACACGCCCTGGAAACTGAGTTGATAGACCTTTGGTGACTCCGAACACATCTCCCTTGTCATCTTCGATATCTTCACCCATCAGGATGACATGCTCATCGCTAAACAAGCGATGGCGAAAGACTTCGCGCATCGCCGCACCCATGCCGAAACGGGTCTGCTGGGTGAAATCGCCACGATATTCATAGCCATGAGGCATAAGATGTTGCGGAAGCGGTCTTTCAGCGCCAAACGTCGCCTCGGGTTCAGAGCCTTTAAAGGCAAGTTCTTTGGCATGATCGACGGCTTGTTGCGCTTCATCATCAATCGCATCAATGATTGTCTGGTCAATACCATGCTTTAAAAGATATTGGCGACTTAACATCACCGGATCATGGTTGCTGATATTCTCAAGATCCACCTGGCTGCGATAAAGTTTTTGATCATCGGCATTGGAATGGCTGTGCATGCGATCAACATCCATAATCAAAATATGCGGGGCTCTTGTGTCCCGAATGTCATGAATTATCTGTTCTATAGTATCATAGGCTTCCAGCGGTCGAGTACCATCGATACGGGTGATTGGTATGCCATAAAATGTATCAGGACGGCTGCCATCTGGCAGAGAGAAAAACGTTTTGCCCTGAGTCTTTGTTGAGATGGCCAGACCATTATCTTCAATAACAAATAAGATGGGAAGCTGACTTCTGGTTGCCTCGGCAAGCGCTTCCAAGACTTCACCCTGTTGAGTGGTGCCATCGCCCATGGTGCAAAGAACAACAGGGCGATCATCCTGCTCTTTGATGCTGTAGGCAATACCACAGGATTGAAGCGCATGGTTACCAACCGGTGTGACGATGCTAA
This sequence comes from Francisellaceae bacterium, assembly GCA_049416425.1. Classification (GTDB taxonomy): domain Bacteria; phylum Pseudomonadota; class Gammaproteobacteria; order Francisellales; family Francisellaceae; genus JBMSHD01. The sequence continues at coordinate 3,318 of JBMSHD010000031.1, forward strand.
CGATATTGAGCGCTCTCTCACTGACGCCAATGACCATTTGTCTACCATTGGAAGCACCTTCAGCCTTACACAGTGAGCTGTAGAGAAATTCTTCAAGCTTCATGCCACGGGCGTGCATCAATGGTTTGTCTCGGTAATGACAATGCAACCAATCCGAGGTTTTCAGAAATTCTGCCAAAATAGCCGCCCCTTCATGACCTGCTGATGAAGCCAGAAAGTTTGCTTTGCCGCTGTTGACCATCTCATGCTCGAGCTGATCAAGGCGTCTGGCTTGTACCATATTGCGGTAACAGTTTATCAATCTTTGTTGTTTTTCGTTTGTCATATCAGACATCATCAGTTCGCTTTCCTATATCGTTGCGAAAATACTTAAGTTAATCATATTGTTGAAGTTTAATGGGGAAGTCAATGATATTTTTTTATGAATTTGATTTCACACTAATCATAAGAAACAAACTCGCTATAAGTATTTCATGCCGCTGTCGGGAATTAAAAACAGAATCGTTGTTGCCGTCGGCTTTTTTTGCTTCTTTAACCTGTCGATCAGTTTTTTGACGATGTGATAATTTGCTCCGGTGCTGTGTCCACCACAAAGACCATGCTTTCGCGCCAACTGGTCACAACCCTCAAATGCCTCCTGATCGCTAAACTGCATAATCTCATCTATGGCATCAAGATCCATGGATTGACAAAAAACCGGGTTACCAGGACCTTCAACCTTATAGGGTTTAATATTTTCCTCAATCACATGACCATGATAAAAAAGATCATAATAGATAGAGCCAATCGGATCTGGCATCACTATTTTTGCTTTGGGAAAAAACGACTTGATCTTTCTGGCGCAACCACTGATCGTTCCCCCAGAGCCGCCAACGGTGACAAAGTAATCCAGATTGAGATCCTGTTTGATAAAGTAGTCAATGATCTCTTGTCCGGTGGTGCTAAAATGACACTCGGTATTCAATGAATTGTCGTATTGATTGACCAGAAAACCATTTTCTTTTGCGGCGATTGATTTGGCAACATTAACATAAAATTTTGGATCGTTGTGATCGGTCACACTTGGGCAGATCGTTAATTTGGCGCCAAACTTCTCAATCATCTTGCGTTTGATGTTTCCGGTTTTATCAGGGCAGGTGATATGAACCGGATGGCCATAGCCCAGAGCTATGGCGGCAAGAGATGTGCCCATATTGCCGGAACTCGCCTCAACAATAAGCTGGCCGGGCTTTAACAGGCCGCTGTTTTTGGCCTTTTGGATGATATAGTTAGCCACCCGGTCTTTGATGCTGCCGGTGGGGTTGAAAATTTCATTTTTGACAAACAGGCGAATATTGTCGTATCCGCTGTTTAGTTCAATAATTGGAGTGTTGCCAATCGTGTGTTCCATAGTATTGTCGGATTTTAGACGCTTTGCCTACATGGTAATAAAGCGATGCCGGTTTGGCAATTTTAAAACTGATTAAATAGCTGATTGATGGCATTATCCTCAAACAGATCGAGCTCTTTGATATAGCGTTGCTGAGTCTGTAGTGACTGGTTTGTGATCTCACGCATCTTATGAAGCGAGGCGCCGGCATGACTGGCCATGGTGTTGAAACCGGAACGAAGTCCGTGAGGCGTCATCTTGGAAACATCAATGCCCACCGAAGAGGCTCGTTGTTTAAACATTCTATAAAATCCCTGGTAGCTAAGATGCGATTGTCGAAATTTATGCCCCCCTTTATAGAAGCCACGAAACAAAAATCCATCATGAATGGCGGCTTTATGAAGCCAGATTTGCAATGCTGTTACCGGACAAAAAAGGGGGGATTTATGATTATAGGGAATAGCCAGGGTGTGGCCGACAGCATATTGATCGGCCTTGGTTTTAATGAGTTTAAGCATAAGTCCTTTATGACTTAGCTGACAGTGTTTTCGCTCCAATGTGATCAACTCAGAAGGGCGAAGCCCTGCAAAAAAACCTAAAAGCAACATGGCTTTATCGCGATAGTCTGGTAGTGATTGCAGCTTGATTGAGTGGCAGATCTCCTTTAACTGTTGAACGGTCAGCGGCAAGGAAGAGTGCGTCTGGTAACCAAGATCACGGCGTATGCCATCCAAAAGCTGTAGAACACGAGGATGTTTAACAGCGGCAATATGATTATTCTTTTCATGGTAATATTCGATAGCCGCCTTAGTGATAGTGATGGTATTGAGCTTATAAGATTTCTGGTGCATATAAGAAAAGAAAGCAAACAGGACTTCCGATTTCGCCGGCAAGGGGGAAACACCACGAGAGTGGCAATAGCGTGAAAATAATTTCCAAGCGACATGATAACGCAAAATAGTGCGTTCGGCTCGTGATTTATTCTCAAGATTCTTACCAAGATTAAAATCATTGATAATGTTTTCGTTATCCTTGTTATCATTTTGCTGAAAATGTGACATTTGACATCTTCCTATTTAGGTAATTTTATCATTACTTTAGTGAATGTTTATTCACTAAAGTAATATATAACTTATAAATTTACAAGTAAATTTTAATTTAAATCTTTTTATTCTGGTGATTGTTGTCAATTATTTCAATATTTTTTGGGTACACATTATAAACATCGATGAAAAGGGTGATCGGGCAACGCCATCTTTTTATTTGCATTAGCTGTAAAATACTGAAAACTCCCCATTTTTAATAATTGCCTCTTGAGGCAGTGATTTCAATGCATTGTCATTGAAATCGTAAGGGTAACCATCCATGGACTGGATTGCTGACTTCCTTGTCAACAATGACGACGTCTGACAACGTCATTACGAGCCAGGACGGCGCGGTAATCCAGGACAAAGCTGTCCATGGATGGCAAATTGCCCTTTATACCATGTCCATAACAGCAATGCCAAAATTTTGGGGAGTTTTCAGTAAATTATAATCTGCCGTCTATCTATCCAACTTATGGAAATCCGTCGGTTTATGTTGAGCGGCAGAGTATTTCTTTTTCTCAATACCGATGACTTTTGACGTGACTATACTGAAATGTTGAAAAAAGAAATTGAATTTGTCAGGAATCCTTCAACTGAGAGTTATGGAACTGTTGCCGTATTCAAGGATTTATATGGTAATAAATGGGACTTACTGCAATTAAATGTCGATCACCCAATAGATAAAAGGTCAATTTAGAGTATAAGCTTATATTTTCCTTCTAAGACATACTTTAGGTGCAACAATCGTCATCATCGCTTGGCGATGATCCATGTGATTATCCTAAGCGCGGCAAAAATCGTATGTGCTTGGGCAAATGCCATTGTTCGCATAATATATATTATGTTAAATTTAACAACAACGCATGCTTGCCTCTGATACCGTTTCATTATTTATGGTGACTAATCCTGCCACTTCCAACCCCGGCTTTTTTAATTCATTCGTAATGCCAACTAAGAGATATTAGACTAACCCTTTGTCTGCGGTTGCAAAACAGCCTGCATCACGATAGCATCTTCTGTGCTGTTGTCTGAGTTTATATAATAATCTTTTCGGATCAAGAGTTGCTTAAAGCCATATTTACGATAGATCGCCAATGCCGGTTTATTGTTTACGCCAACCTCTAAAAACAGTTTTTCAACGCCTTTATAGGCCAGATGATTTAACAAAAATGCCAGAAGTTTCTGACCGAACCCCTGATTTTGATATTCTTTACTGACCGATATATCCAGAATCTCAGCCTCATCGAAAATGACCGATACCAGCACAAATGCCAATAGATGATGATATTCATCGAATATTCCCCAGCCTTGAGTATGTGCTGATATCAGACTATCTTTCATCAAAGACATAGACCATGGCTTGTCAAAAACACTTCGCTCAATGGCCATGATCTGTGGCAGATGCGCCTCAGCCAATGGCAAAATCTGATAAGGGAAAGGCATCTATCATCACCTGTTTCTTAACGTTTTTGGTATTAATATTTGCCATATCAACAACCAGACGGTGGTTAATATGACTGCGAAATGTCTCTGGCAGTTTCATCTGTTTATCATAGACAAGAATATCAATTTGAGCCGGTAATAAATTGTTGATATTCGCTCCATCCTCTAAATATATTAGAGAAACGCTACCGCCAAACAGCGAAACATAGATTTTTTCAATCAACGCCAGTGCCTCCTGTTGATACGGTGGATGCAGAATGATTACCATACGTTTTTGCTGTTTTTGGAATGTTTTATCCGATGACCATAAATTCAAATCCAGAAGTTTAAGCAGATGAGACAGATTTTTATTCATCATAATTAACGAGTCAGATGCCGATGTTTGCCAGCAAATTGCAAATTGCCTGAAATGTGCTGGTCAATCTTGGGTGATTGACTTCATATTCCAGCAAGATACTCTTTAAATCATCAAATGTGTTCTCGTGTAAAGGTTGATTCTGGACGGATTTGATTTTTTCATGAAGCTGATTGATAACCTCAATGGCTTTATGGCGTTTATTCTCAGGCAATGAGTGAATCTCTTCTTCCAGCTGAATCAGCAACTCCCCTAGCTTTTCACTGTCATCATAATTGAGTGTTTCACGTGTGTTGATAATCACTTTTATGCGATCAATCGTGTCTTTTGGCATGTGACATCCTTACATTCACTGTTGTTATGAAATTTATTGTATTTGTCTTATGCGATTTTGCCAATGGCTATTTTGAATAATTTTTATGGTCATATGGCCGATAGCCTTTTATAATGAAGAACCAAAACGTTTACTAAATATCAGACGCATTCATGTCCGTAAGAAAATTTTTAATGATTACAACGGCTGTAGGTCTTGCAATCCATAGCTATGCCTCAGAGCCAACACTCACTAAACCAGACAGTAGCTCCAGTGCCCTGCTTCTGAAAAAAAACATGAAACAGACAAAAGATACACCCGCTCAATCACCTGAACTCATCAATGAAATTGTGGCTATCGTCAATGATCAACCCATCACACTGGATGAGCTTAACCTTGCTGTTATAAAGGCAAAAGCTGAAACTCAGACAAAAAATCAAGCGGTTGCCGATTCTGCTTTGTTTCGTCAACAGGTACTGCAACAGCTGATCAATCAGACTCTGGCCTTACAGCTTGCCGCGCGAGAGCATATCGTTGTCAGCGATGATGAGGTCAATGAGGCTATCGCTACTATCTTAAGCAACAATGGTTTGACCATGGATGTGCTAAAACAGCAACTGGCTGCGACAGGATTGAGCTTCAATGCCTATTTCCAAACCGTCAAAGATCAGCTGATCATCAGCAAAATTCAGCAAAAATCGGTTGCCGGTCAGATCTTTATCTCACCAAAAGAGATTGAAAACTACATCGAAAAACATTTCTCCAGCAGCGATGATCTTTACGAGGTTAAGAATATTCTTTTAAGTTTGCCACAAAATGCGAATAAGGATGAAATCAATCAGGCACTGCAAAAAGCCGATGCGCTGGTGAAACAGATTGAAACTGGGAAAATCACCTTTGCCGATGCCGCTTTAAAATATTCTCAAAGTGGCAATGCGCAAAACGGTGGCGATCTCGGTTGGAAAACCTTAACGGATCTGCCCACTATCTATGCCGATAAGATTGAATCGATGAAAGTCGAACAGATTAGTTCGCCGTTTATTGCCAATAACGGCATTCAGATTGTCAAGCTGGCAGGTGTTAAGGCCAACCCTGCGACACAACATTTTATCGAGAGCTATCATGTGCGTCAAATCGTCATTAAACTATCCCCTGTGGTTAACGACAACGATGCAAAAGCCAGACTCGAGCGAATTTTAACGGCGATTAAAAACGGACAGTCGTTTGAACAACTCGCTAAGTCTAACTCGCAGAATTATGATAATGCCACAGAGGGTGGTGACATGGGATGGGTCAGCCTGGATCAGCTGCCGCCAACTGTAGCTAAAGAAGTCAAAGAGGCCAAACCCAACGTGATCAGCCAGCCTTTTAAGGTTAATAATGATGAATGGCAAATCATTGAAGTATTAGGAAGTAAGAAGGTTAATAACACAAAAGACTATCAACAAAAAGAAGCGATGAATGCCCTTTTTCAGCAAAAAGCGCCGCAAGCATTAAAGACCTGGATGTTATCTTTGAAAGATAATGCCTATATTAAAATCGTCGATCCAGAATTAGACAGTGATGCCTCATGAAATCGACACATACGCACAAAGCGAAAAAATCATTTGGTCAAAACTTTTTGCAGGATCAAAACATCATTGCCAGAATTATTCAGCAGGCACACATTTGCCCTGATGACCATGTTATTGAAATCGGCCCTGGACTTGGAGCATTAAGCGCACCTGTTCTGTCCATTACCAGACGACTCGATGTCATTGAATTCGATGCCGATGTTATCCCAATTTTGAAACATAAATGCCAATCACTAGGGCAGCTCAACGTTTATCATCAGGATGTGCTGAAAACCGATTTTACGACATTTGTCGGCGAAAACACCAAAAAAATAAAACTCATCGGCAATTTGCCCTATAATATCTCCTCCCCTATTCTATTTCACCTTGTTAGCTATGCACACCTGTTTAGGGACATGCATTTCATGTTGCAAAAAGAAGTTGTCGATCGTATCGTCGCGAACCCTGGAAATAAAGATTACGGACGCTTGAGCGTGATGCTGCAGTATTATTTTGACTGCCAGGCATTGTTTATCGTCCCGCCGCATGTCTTTCATCCTCAACCAAAAGTGGATTCCTGCATCATTCGGCTTGTGCCAAGAGCGCTTATTACTCCTGTGGCTTCTGATGTTGCGCTGTTTGAAAAAGTCGTTAAAACGGCCTTTTCACAACGTCGTAAAACACTGAGAAACACGCTAAAACCACTGCTGACGCCAGAGCTTGATGTTGGTCTTTTACCGATCGATTTATCGTTGCGAGCCGAGAACCTGAGTGTAGCCGACTTTGTTCATTTGAGTAATGTTATAGGAAAAAAGACATGTCTTGCTACATAATTGGTGATGTTCAGGGTTGTTATGACACACTCGAGCGATTGCTGAGCAAAATTGAATTTAATCGAGCAAAAGACCGACTGATTTTCGCCGGCGATATCATCAGCCGTGGTGATAGGTCTCTGGAAACCATACGCTTTATTCGCTCGCTAGGATCGGTTGCAGGCATGGTATTAGGTAATCATGACTTATCGGCAATCTCTGCCGTTTATGGTTTTATCACTCCTGATCCTAAGGATTACCTGGATGATCTGCTCAACGCGACCGATCGTTTTGAGCTTATTGAGTGGCTTAAATCCCAGCCTTTTCTATTGCAGTATAAACACATTACCATCGTTCATGCCGGGATTCATCCGCAATGGTCAACAGACCAGGCAAAAGCCTATGCCGATGAGCTTCAAACTGTGATACAATCATCTGCACAAAATCATTATTTTCGCCATCTTTTTGGTGCCGAGCCGCATTGCTGGGATGAACGGCTTTGCGATATAGAACGCTGGCGTTGTTTGACAAACTATTTCACGCGTATGCGAATCTGTGATGATAGAGGCTGTCTTAACTTCAGTTTCAAAGGCGAGATAAAAGACATCCCCTGCGGCTTTAAACCCTGGTTCTCTTTTGTTAATTCAAATCTTAAACCACAGGAAAAAATTGTGTTTGGCCATTGGGCAGCCTTAAATGGCAAGCTTGATGACAGCCAGTTTATCGGTCTGGATACAGGCTGCGTCTGGGGAGGTAAGCTCACGGCCTTTAATCCAGATAGCGGGCACTTTTTTCAAGTCAATCGACATCATAACAGTCCATCTTAATGGCGGATAGATACAAGGAGCAATAGCAAATGGCTAAAATTCTCATTATTCACGGCCCAAACCTCAATCTATTAGGCAGTCGGGAAAAAGATATTTATGGCACCGCAACATTAGAGACAATCGATCAAAACCTTATGCAACTGGCCAAAGAATATAAACTTGAGATAGAATGTTTTCAGTCTAATGTTGAAGGTTTTATCGTCGACAAGCTGCACGAACAGAAAGAGCTGGCCGATTTTGTGATTATCAACCCGGCCGCCTTCACCCACACCTCTGTTGCCATACGCGATGCGCTGCTTGCAATCGGCAAACCGTTCATTGAAACACATCTTTCAAATCCTGTCAAAAGAGAGACCTTCAGGCAGGTTTCTTACATTTCAGATGTCGCCTATGGTATAATCTCAGGATTTGGCGCAAAAAGCTATGAACTGGCCATGCATGCGGCGATTGATTATTGTCACAATCATTGTGTCTAGAGGATCGTTCCGTGACAACTTAACCGTCATTGATTACAATTAATGGCATCGCTGGATAATTTTAGATTTAGATAAAATTAAGGTAATAAACATGGATATGAATAAAATTGAGAAGCTGATCGCACTCATTGAAAAATCAAATGTCAACGAAATTGAAATTAAAGAAGGTGAGACATCCATACGTATCACCGGTTGTAAGAATCTACACCCATCCACCAACATCAACGAACATATCTATCATCATGCCGCACCCCAACCGGTTCAAGCTGCCGCTCAGCCGGCGACGACTTCAGCTCCTGCTACCGAGGTGAAAAAAACGGAAGAAGCGCCAGCAGGCACCACAGTTAAATCCCCCATGGTTGGTACCTTCTATCGTTCCTCATCACCTGGAGCTTCTGCATTTGTCAATGAAGGACAAAGCATCCAGGCTGGCGACACATTGTGCATCATTGAAGCGATGAAAATTATGAACCAAATCGAGGCAGAAATCAGCGGCAAAATTTTAAAAATTCTGGTGGAGGACGGCAATGCCGTTGAGTTTGATCAACCACTTTTTATCATTGGCTAAGGGGCTGGTATGATCAAGAAAATACTGATTGCCAACCGTGGTGAGATCGCCCTTCGTATCTTGCGAGCCTGCCGTGAGCTTGGCATTAAAACCGTTGCTGTTCATTCGACGGCGGATCGTGATTTAATGCACGTTAAACTGGCCGATGAGACCATTTGTATCGGTCCTGCTAATCCAACAGGCAGCTATCTTAATATTCCAGCTATTATCGCCGCGGCCGAAGTTTCAGGCGCCGATGCCATTCATCCGGGTTATGGTTTTTTATCCGAAAATGCCGACTTTGCCGAATGTGTTGAGAAAAGTGGATTTATCTTTATCGGCCCTAGAGCTGAAAGTATTCGCATCATGGGTGATAAGGTTCAGGCGATTTTAAATATGAAAAAGGCCGGTGTTCCTTGTGTTCCGGGTTCCAATGGTCCGATTAGTAAAAATCCTGAAGAAAATCTTAAAATGGCCGATACTATTGGTTACCCAATTATGATCAAAGCCGCCGGCGGTGGCGGTGGTCGTGGTATGCGCGTGGTCAGAAAACGTGAAGATCTGTTGAAGTTTATCGAAATGACACAGGCTGAAGCCAAAGCCGCCTTTAATAATGACATGGTTTACATGGAGAAATTTCTCGAAAATCCACGTCATATTGAAATCCAGGTCTTCGGGGATGGCAAGGGCAATGCCATCCACCTTTATGAGAGAGACTGCTCTACACAAAGGCGTCACCAGAAAGTCATTGAAGAGGCTCCTGCCGTTGGTCTTTCTGATGAGGCACGTCAGAAAATCGGAAAGGTTTGCGTCGATGCCTGTAAGATGTTGAAATATCGCGGTGCCGGAACCTTTGAGTTTCTCTATGAAAACAATGAATTCTATTTCATCGAGATGAATACTCGAATTCAGGTAGAGCATCCTGTCACCGAATCGATTACCAATCTTGATTTAATCAAAGAACAGATTCGCATCGCCTCAGGGGGTGAGTTAAGCTATAAGCAGGAAGATGTCAAAATAAACGGTCATGCTATTGAATGCCGCATCAATGCCGAAGATCCACAAAAGATGCTGCCCTGCCCCGGAAAAATTGATCTCTTTCATGCCCCGGGCGGCCCTGGTGTTCGCGTTGATTCACACATCTATTCTCAGTATTTTGTACCGCCCTATTATGACTCGATGATTGCCAAGGTTATCGTTCATGCCAGAAATCGAGACATTGCTATTCAACGCATGCAAAGCGCACTGGAAGAGATGATTATCAGCGGTATCAAGACGAATATTCCTCTGCATCATCGCATTCTGGCAGACAAGGATTTTCAGGAAGGCGGAACAAACATCCATTATCTGGAGAAATTATTACAAAACAATGAGTGAGTATTCATTCAATTTAGTCTTCTAAATCCATGAAAATAAATCCTTTACCATCAACCGATTTTAAAAAATCATTAAATTCTCTTCTTAGCTGATAAGGAAAAATCGTAGCAAAAAGTTCACCTTTTTTTGCCTAAGCACATGCGATTTTTGCCGCTCTCACAATAATCACATGGATCATTGCCAATCAATGATGACGATTATTACACCTGGTTATGCCTTGCAAGGAAAAAGGAATTTATTTCAGATACTTCCCTAGTGGAATGAAATGCGTTATTTTTCTGTTTGATCTGGAATATTTGTTCTACTTTGACCATTACTGCATGCCTTAACGACGCCAACGGTACCGAGAATACCGCCGATCAAGGTAATGATTCCTGAAACAAATACTGTCATGATGATAAGAACACCGCCTAAAACGATAATTGCAATAAAGAGTCCTTTAGAGACTTTCTCGCGAAATGACAGCCCCGCCAAAATAACGATGGCAATGGCGATAAGAAAGCTCACGATACCGATTAAGGCAATTCCACCACCGACGGCGGCATCCGTCTCGTTTTGCGCCATGCCGCTGGCAACTCCACCGACAAAAAAATGCATGATTGAGGCAAAAAGCGCCAACACACCACCGACTAAACTCACAACTGAACCCGCTGTTTTCATCTTAAGCTCCTCGAGGACTTTAATTGATTTCAGTAGTAAGTCTAGAATGAAAAAAATAATTTGCCATTTATTTGTGACATAAGAGATTTGTGAGAAATAAGCTGTGTTCAAGTATAAATTGTACGTTACAATGAATTCCAGATAACGTCCATTTGCATTCTAAACGTACCTGTATTTTTTTATAAAGTCTCCGTGACTTTATTGAGATTAGCCGGCGCATCGGGATTCAATCCACGCGCCACAGCCAGTTTTGCCGCCATCATATAAAAAGACTGAATCAGTAAAATCGGGTCAAGAAGCGGATGCAAACTTGCGGTTGTCGGCAATGTTTTGCCAATAATCGTCTTATTCCCCGGCATGGCAAAAAGCACATTGGCACCCATATCATCAAGACGTCTGGCAAGCGCAATCGTATTGGCAGCGGTTTGATCATTCTGGGCAAAGATAAGCACTGGAAAACCAGGTTTGACAAGCTCAAATGGGCCGTGAAGCACTTCCGCAGAGCTAAAGGGTTCACTGTGAATTGCCGAGGTTTCTTTCAGTTTCAAAGCCGCCTCTTGAGCGATTGGATAACCAAAGCCACGACCAATAATGTAGGTGCTCTTTATCAATTTAAAACAATCAGTGGCTTGAATCCAATCAAGCTCGGCGGCTTCTTGCAGGTATTGAGGCAATCGATCAAGTGCCTGTGTCAATATTTTGTCATTATTATGGATCGCCACAAACTGTACCATTGCGACCAAAGCGCTGATATAGCTTTTTGTGGCCGCCACTGATTTTTCGGCGCCGGCATGAAGCGGCACGACAAAACGAGAAACGCTCGCCAGTGGCGAATCCTCAACATTAACCAGTGCGATTGTCGTTGCCTTATCACTAACCGCTTTGAAAGATTGAATCAGATCCGGGCTTTTACCCGATTGTGATAGACCAAAGAACAAGGCATTGTCATGTCGAGTCTTAGCATGGTAATTGGTATAGACAGATGGAGCGATCGAGGCGGTAATAAGCCCCAACTGCGTCTCTAATACATATTTGGCAAAATTGGCGGCATGATCGGAGCTACCACGTGCTACAGTGGCGGCAAATACCGGTTTGTTTGCGCTTAAATAAGCGCAGATTTCTTGCCATAGCGGCTTATTGGCTTTTAGTTGAAGCTCAATTTTTTCACCGGCACTGGCGGCTTCTTTTTCCATTAGGGTTTTTATCATAGATCCACCTTTTAATTCTTGCAATATCTTATTAAAATGCCGCTTCAATCCAGTTGATGTCATCACCGGTAATGGCGATAACATCGAAACGACAAACGTAAACCTGATACTTGCGATTTTCATTTAAAAAGAATTGCGCTGTTTTGATAATTTTAGTCTGCTTGGCAACTCCAACCATTTCGGCAGCTTCACCAAATGTGGCGCTGTTTCGTTTTTTCACTTCAACAAAAATCAGAATTTTATTGATGAGTCCGATGATATCGATCTCACCAAAGCGACAGTAGTAATTTCTGGCCAGACATTTAAAGCCATGCTTTTTAAGATAAGCCAAAGCCAGATCTTCACCTTTATCGCCGAGCTTCCGACTCATGAGCTAAAATTCCGCTGTGTCTTAAAAGCGCGGTGATATCAGGGTCTCGTCCACGCATGGCTTTAAATAGAGTGGCGGCCGACTTCGAACCGCCCTGCTCAAGTATCCCATGCAAAAACCGTTGACCGGTCTCATACGATAAAATATCACCGCTTTCCTCAAACATGGCAAAGGCATCGCTGGAGAGCACTTCCGCCCATTTATAGCTGTAATAACCGGCCGCATAGCCACCGGCAAAGATATGAGCAAAGCTGTTTTCAAAACGATTATAATCAGGTGTCTTTATCACGGCGACTCTTTCTCTGATATGGCTTAAAACCGCATGAATATCTCTGTTTCTATCATAATTCTTGTGTAAAAGCATATCAAACAATGAGAATTCCAGCTGTCGAATCATCGCCAGTGCCGAATGAAATACTCGGGATTGAATTAATTTATCAAACAGCGCATCAGGCAATGGTTGCCCCGTTTTTACGTGTTTTGAGATAAGGGCAATGCCCTGTCTTTGCCAACAGAAATTCTCCATAAATTGACTGGGCAGCTCGACGGCATCCCATTCAACGCCATTGATTCCTGAGGCTGGTAGATAGTCAATCTGAGTCAGAATATGATGAAGTGCATGACCGAATTCATGAAACAAGGTCACCACTTCATTGTGTTTAAGCAGTGGCTCATCGCCATTTTGTGTCGGCATGAAATTACAATTGACGTAGGCAACAGGGATCTGCAAAGAATGATCCCGTTTTCTAAAACGAGTGCGGCATTCATCCATCCAAGCGCCACCGCGCTTATGATCTCGAGCGAACAGATCAATCAGAATCTTGCCCCTTAAATTGCCATCGCCATCTTCAAATCGATATAGGGTTGTATCGGCATGATAACGGTCAAACTGAAGCTCCTCAATGACGGTTAACCCGTAAATATCAGCAAGAATCTGAAACAGTCCGCTCATCACCTGACTCAAAGGGAAATAGACTTTAAGCTCTTCTTCGGTAAAATCAAACCGCTGTTTTTTCAGCTTTTCACTGTAATAGGCCAGATCCCAGCTCTCCAGAGGTTCTGTGACACCCAACGTTTTGACAAACTCGGCGAGCTCTTTTAATTCTTGCTGTGCCTGAGGATATGATTTCTCAACCAGATTCCATAAAAAAGTTTCCACTTGATCGACCGAGTGAGCCATTTTCGTCGCCAATGAGACCTCTGCATAGTTGTCAAAACCTAAAATTTTGGCCTTTTCTTGCCTTAAATCCATAATTTCATTCATAATCGCGGAGTTATCATAGGATTTGTCATCGGCAAGTGATGATGCCCTGGTATTATAGGCGCGATAAAACGTCTCACGAAGCGCTCGATTATCCGCCTGTTGCATAACAGCCAGATAACTTGGTGGGTCAATTCCCAATAGCAAGCCTGACTTTTTAGCCTGTTTGGCCTTAGTCGCCGCCAATGCCAGCATGTCTTCCGACAGACCGGAAAGTTCACTGCCATCAACGCTATGATAGTGCCAGTTCATGGTGGCATCGAGCACATTATTCTCAAAGTCACTCTGAAGTTTAGCCAGCCTTGCCACGATTTTTTTGTATTGATCTTGCTTCTCTTGCGACAGATCAACGCCGGCAAGTTTAAAATCCCGAATGGCATCGCTTAGAATTTTCTTCTGCACCTCATCGAGGCTTGCATCGCCATCATGGATCGTCTGATAAATTTCAAACAGTTTCTTATCCTGAGCCATTTCAGTGGCGTAGTCGGTGATCAGTTCAATAACCGTTTGATAGGCTGCCCGCAACTGATCATTATTCATCACCGCGTTGAGATGGGATATCGGCGACATCGCCTGACTCAATGCATCTTCGGCTTCTTCAAACGGCGCCACAAATCCTTTCCAGCTATAGTCATTCAGAGCAATTAGCTCGTCTTTTTTCTGACGTAGACGTGTCAAAACCGTCTCGATTGCCTCAACACATTCACCGACTTTAAAGCGCGAGAATTGTGGAAAATCGCTCTGTTGTAATAAACTATTCATATTCTAACCCTTGTGTGACCAAACGGCAATTGCCGCGGTTTTTCTTCATATTGTCAGCTGTTTATAATACACTTACTGCCACAATGAAAAAACAGCTAACAGCGAAATAATAATGGATTTTTTCCAAATCTTCACGGCATTTGTGATGTTTATCATCCCCATGTTGTTTGCCATCACTCTGCATGAAGCCGCACACGGCTATATTGCCAAACTCAGAGGCGATAATACAGCCTATACGCTCGGGCGGGTCACCTTAAATCCCATCAGACACATCGATCCATTAGGCACAATTATCGTGCCGACGGCGATGTTTTTGCTCGGAACTGGATTTCTCTTCGGTTGGGCAAAACCGGTACCGGTTAATTTTGCCAATCTGAAAAAACCACGCCTTGATATGGTTCTTGTCGCCATCGCCGGCCCCATGTCTAATTTCATCATGGCCATCGGCTGGTTTCTTATTATGAAATATGTGCCTAATTTTGGCATCGATCAGATGGCCTATTATGGTGTGATGTTAAACCTGATGCTGATGGTATTAAACCTTCTGCCAATCCCGCCGTTAGATGGCTCTCGTGTGATCACCGCCCTTTTGACGTATAAAGCGCAACTACAATACAACCGCCTTGAGCGTTGGGGTTTTTTAATCCTGTTGCTTATGCTTTTCATTCCTGTTAGCGGCTCCAATCTTCTGGCGATGATCTTAATTCCGGCGGTGAAATTTGGCTTTTCTATTATTGCGATGGTTTTTTAAGGCTCTTTACACATTAGTCGTTGAAAATAAGAGTCTATCTAACCCCACCTAACCTCCCCTTGATTCCAAGAGGAGGGATTATTCTCCTTCGTCAGGAAAGTGGGGTGAGAGCCGCCTGAAAGAGGCAAACAATTTTGCGCCTTTAGGTTCGAACGGCTTAAGCTCTGCAGCCATATCAATCCTGCTTAGACGATTGAACCTGTTAAGATTAAAAACAATAGTGAGGCGCCTGCTCGCGTGATCACAAAAATAAAATAGCCATTTACAACAGTGAGAAGACAATGAATTTAGAGCTTGAGAAACCCGACACAGAGATCTATGTCAAACATTTTAGAGACGGTGAGATTATCCTACCGAATGAAACATTGAAAACCGGTGTTATTATCACGCCCGATAAAATTATTATGAAATGCTGGCCAGTCAGCGCCATGGATCAGTTGACACTGGAAACTATTGATAGATTATTGGATGAGCCCTATGATGTCATTCTCCTGGGTACAGGATCAAAACTGCAAATCCCAAATGCCAAGATTATCAACGCCTTTGCCCGCCTTGGCAAAGCTTTGGACTTTATGGATTCGGCGGCAGCCTGTCGCACGTTTAATCTTCTGGCAGCGGAAGGTAGAAAGGTTATCGCTGCGATTATCGTGTAGCATATCGTCATGATGAAAAAAGCCAACTGTAAAACATAGCGCTTACTAATCTTTTGATGTTTCTCCATTTGTTTTAAGAATACCAACGATTTCACCTCTTGAAGGGTTTTGCAGGATCCAAATCTACGTGTCGCGCTTATAGGCCTCCAGAAAGCGACGATAATCAAAATCAGCCGCTGTATTCTCTATTTTTGCTTCTTTCTCTTTTATTTCCTGCTCTTTCCCACTGTTATGATGATTGCCGTTGGGCAAATTTGCCATAATTTGACGAAATATAAGATTGAGCGGTTCATTTTCATGATTTACTGAAAACTCCCCATTTTTTACCGCCCATCATAACCCACCATATCATGT
>JBMSHD010000032.1:0-19409 GCA_049416425.1 Francisellaceae bacterium
ATTGGAAGATATTTCGCCATGAAAAAAAGGAAGTTATTTTGCGCGCGTTCCTAATTCAATGGTAACTCTGGTTTGAGGATGATAAAATGTCATATCCTTGGCATGTTTCAACAAATAGTGATGCTGCCGTTCGCTTAAATTTTGACAAGCCGGAAAACAAAGCGCGTAGCCCAATGCTGACAATTGCTCGGCGGCTAATATTACTTTATCGGTGTTGACTAAAATATCGATGTCTTTGGCTTGGCGTAAGCACAAATTATCATAAAGCAGCTGGCTTAATTGCAGCCCTTTAAACACAAGCAGATCGATATCATGCGCTAAAAAGGTTTTAATGATTTCATGAAGCGCCTGGATCTGAACAAAAACATCATAACTGGCTTTTTTATGTTTTTCCAACAACGTTTTGCTCACCGACGTCGATATGTTATTTAACGCTTGAGTTACCCTTGGCAACAGTCGATGATACTCACAACACTTGGCAAATGTATCACTTTCAATAATCGCCAGGTCGATGGTTCTGCCATTGCTGGAAAGAAGTGCTATCATCTGTTGTGTACATTTATGCCAATCCATCTTATGCATGCTTCATCCTTGTTTTTCAGCCATTTTACTAAATATTATCAACTATTTTAATAAGAATAGTTTATATTTCGTTAATGAAACGCAATAAATGAAAGATGATTGTTTATTTTTTACTGCACGATGGGAAACGGCCAATGATACAAAAAGACCGTGATTATGCAGCAATCTTCAGATATCATATCTTAGTATTATTTGTTAACCCACAACAGGAAGAGATATGTTAAGAAGATTTTCAGCCCAAAGGCTGATCGTGATTTTATCGATTTTACTCATTGCTTTAGGTGGATTTCAGCTGGCTGAAGCCAAGCGTTTTGGTGGCGGTAGCAGCCATGGTTACAACCGATCAGCACCCACGAATACCTATAATAAATCCAATGCATCAACACCGGCAAAGAAAAACAATTTTGGCATCGGTAAGATTCTGGCGGCGCTTGGAATTGGAGCCCTTCTAGCCTGGTTATTCAGTGCTCAGGGAATGAGTGGTCTTTTAATCGTTTTATTGATTGCTGCGGCATTGATCTTTTTTATCAGACGATTTAAAGCAACTCAGGCTACGGCACAACAAAATCAAAACCATAGCGCCTCATTCACACAATCGAATCCATCGTGGGATCAAAACGTCAATGCCTTATATGGCAGTAACAGCGATACGATTTCAGAAACAGTAATCGAACCTGCCGTGAAAAATGGTCAGCTGGCAGATGGTACACCGGAGGCAGTATTTAATCATCAGGCGCTCAACCTCTTCAATCAACTGCAATCCTTAAATACTAAATCTGGACTTGAAAAAATCAGAAGCTATCTGACCGAGGATCTCTATCACAGCATCAAAGCCGATGTGGAAAATAACAGTGACATCGCCGAATTTCGCGATGTTAGAGGCAAACCTGTCGCCTGTGAAAAACATGGCAATCAATGGTTAGCCACGGTGATGTTTGTCGGTTGTGTTAAAGAAGATAGTGGCAGCGACTGGCAAAATTTTGAAGAAATCTGGCATTTTTCACGTGCCGATGGTGAGCATTTGTGGCAAGTTGCCGGTGTGCAGCAAATCTAATTTAGATTTAATAGCCACCTAAAACGGTTTGTGTATTTATACACCTTATCAATGACTGTCATCGACTGACAACATCGTGTATACTACGATTCATGACTAATACCATTACCAATACCATGTCTCAATCCCATACGGCTATAAAGTCCCTTTTTTATGCTTTCGTACTTGCCGTTGCCTCATCAGGACTTGTCAGCTTCAACTGGTTGCCGTCTCTGGCTATGCAAAATGGAAATCTGGCTTTTTTCATCGCCTATGCCGTTTGTCTCTTTATTATAAGCACTCCCCTATTGAGCGCTGAGATAACGTCTGGATTTTTGAGTAAAAAAACCATGACCGGAACACTCAAGATGCTGACACGCTCCAATCGATTCAGAAGCTTTGTGCTTATCGCCTTAATCAGCGCTTTTCCTCTGATTATAATACTGCTGATCAAAAGCGCTCTGGGACTGAATTTTGCACTTAACAGTCTGGAGAACGTATCCATGAATCCTGATATGCCTCTATATCAAAGTCTGATCCAAAGCAAAGCGCATCTGCATAATGTTATCAGCCTCGATGGCGCCATGTTAATCGCTATGTTAATCATCATGTCTCTCGTTCTTTTAGCCAATCTTTTTCGATGTAAGGCGATGTTTATTTCCTTTTTTTCACTCTTTGGCTTTGTCTTACTGATCGTCATAACGCTGTCTATGATCGCTTTAAAATCTCAGGATACTGGAGGCTTTTTCAAGGCAAACTGGTACTATCTGAGCTTATTTCATACTTGGGGAAATGCTGCAATCGCTTCCGTTTTAACCGTATTTTCAGGCCTTGGTATCTTCATGCTTATCGGTCATCAACTGCCAGAGAAAACGCCGCTTAAGGCATTTACGGTCACGTATATGTTGACAACACTCATTATCGGCTTTGCCAGCTGTCTCCTCTTATATAGTCTGATTCCCCACGAAGGTCTGATAACGCCAAATTTCTCAATCCCTTTTAGTGCACTCTATCAAGCATTGTCAGCATCGCCGCAATCGATTGAAATTGGGTTTTATCTGTGTCTGACACTTATCAGTCTGTCAAGTCTGATACTTATTATTCGCCCCTTTATCGATATGGCAACAAAATCGATGAAAAAACAAAAACTCCAGATTTTTGTTATCCTTACTGCCATCTATATCATTGTCGCTGCCATCTACAGCACAAGCCAGCTTAATACCCTCTTGATGCTTAAGTTTATCACCATTGACTACCTGATCCCCTTTACCGCATTGTGTATATGCTTTTTTGTCGGCTGGATTTATGATGCTCAAAATTTAAGTTATCGTCTGAGAAAAGCCACCGGTATTCGTCTGTCTAGCAGCTTTCATGTTCTTATTCGCCTGCTCATTCCCACCTGGCTTTTAAGCCTGCTTCTAAACGGAATTTACTGGCAACAGGGCTATGTCTATCACGCCATTCTTGTACTTATTTGTTTTGTTACTGTGGTGATCACAGGCAGTCTGCTACACCGGCGATTTAAATAAAAAACAATTGCTGGTATGATCATCGACCATGCCGACGGCCTGCATAAACGCATAGCAGATGGTGCCACCGACAAAGGAAAAACCTTGCTCTTTAAGCGCTCGACTCATGGTATCTGATTCTTTGGTCGTTGATGGCAGTTGATAATAATCATCACAATGATGGCGCCTAATCGGTTTATAATCGACAAATGACCAGAGATAGTCGACCATATTTTGCACTTGCGCCAGTTTTTTCCAAACCCTGGCATTATTGATGGCACTTTTTATTTTCAGACGATTTCGAATAATTGCCGGATTTTTGGCGAGCCTATCGATATCAGCCTCGGTCATCGCCGCCATTTTTTCGATATCAAAATGATGGAATGCCGCCTTGTAACCTTCACGCTTCTGAAGCACCGTACGCCAGTTAAGTCCGGCCTGAGCGCCTTCTAAAATGAGCATCTCAAAGAGTTTCTTCGCATCATAAGATGCTCTTCCCCACTCCTTATCATGATAGGCAATTAAAAGCGGATCCCCCCTTTTGACCCAATTACAGCGTTTTTTATTATCGAACGCATCTAGCATGCTTCAATAATTCCAGCCGCTCCCATTCCAGTACCGATGCACATGGTGATCATGCCATACTTTTTGCCGGTTCTTCTTAAACCATGCAAGGCCTTAACCGTCAAAATACTGCCAGTGGCACCCAGTGGATGCCCTAAGGCAATAGCCCCCCCACAGGGATTGACCTTCTCCATATCAAGCCCCAGCTCTCTTATCACCGCCAATGATTGTGCGGCAAAGGCCTCATTGAGCTCAATCCAGTCAATATCCTCCAGTTTAATCCCAGTCTGATCAAGCACTTTAGGGATGGCGGCTATAGGGCCGATTCCCATGACTCTGGCTGGCACACCAGCCACAGCAAAGCCTAAAAACTTACCCAGCGGTTTCAAATTATGCGCCTTTAAATAACGCTCTGATACCAAAACCACAGCACCTGCGCCATCTGACACCTGGGAGCTGTTGCCGGCTGTAACCGAACCGCCAGCGGCAAAAGCCGGCCTTAGCTTTTCCAACGCTTCTATGGAAGTATCGGCTCTGGCTCCTTCATCCATCTTGATGACGATCTTGTGATCAACAATACGGTCATGCTCCAGATCAGGTAAACGGTGATGCACCTCAATCGGGATAATCTCATCCTCAAAATAACCTTTTTTGATGGCATAGACGGCCTTTTGATGACTGTTCAATGAAAAGGCATCCTGATCGGCTCTGGAGATCTTCCAGTCATGCGCCACATTTTCAGCCGTAATTCCCATACCATAAGCGATGGCAACGTTTTCATCCTTGGCAAAGACCTCGGTGCTAAAAGAGATATTATTGCCGCCAAATGGAATCATCGACATACTCTCAATGCCTCCGGCCACAGCGACATCAATATGCCCCTGAGCAATTTCATTGGCGGCAATGGCGATCGATTGAAGGCCGGAGCTGCAATAGCGATTGATGGTAAAAGCCGGAACCGAATCAGGCAACCCGGCCAACAGCGTGGAGATTCTGGCCACATTCATGCCCTGTTCAGCCTCAGGCATGGCGCAGCCGATAACAACATCACCGATATCTTTGACATCAACACCGGATAGCTTCACCGTTTCAGTCAATATCTCAGCCAACAGATCATCAGGACGTTTTTTGGCAAAACCACCACGTTTTCCTTTAGCCACAGCGGATCTCTTAGCCGCGACGATATATACTGTTTGTTCACTCATATCAATACTCTCTTTGCTTAATTTCTCAATGGTTTCCCGGTCTCTAACATATGCTGCATACGTGCGGCTGATTTTTCAGACAAGGCCAGCTCGATAAAATTATCCAGCTCGCGTTTAAGCATCCACTCTTCAGAGACAAGCGTGTCTTTCTCAATCTGACCGCCACACATGGCATCGGCCAGATTGCAGGCGATTTTATAATCATGCGCCGAGATCTGATTGCCATCACGCAAGTTCACCAAAAGCGCTTTGATCGTGGCAATTCCAGTCTCACCAAAAACCTTGAATTTCTTCTTCAACGGCGGCTCATAACCGGCAAACGCCAGAAATTTTGCTTTTTTAATGGCCACAGATAGAATCTCTCTGGTATTCATGACAACGGTGTCGCTGGCGCGTAAAAATCCTTTCTCCATGGCCTCAAATCCGCTTGTCGCAACCTCAGCCATGGCTAGATTTTTATAGCGTTTTTCAAACTCCTTCCAAGGCGCTTCTGCCTGAGAGGCGCGATAGGCCATCTCTTTCGACCCACCCCAGCCAGGAATAATACCAACGCCGGCCTCAACCAGACCGATATAGGTCTCAAACGCCGCCACAGCCGCATCACAATGAAGCACGATCTCACACCCGCCACCGAAAGCGAATCCTTTGACGGCCGCCACAACCGGAATCTTACTGTATCTGAGTTTCTGGGTAACGACTTCATGTCCGCGCTTGATGACCTCGGCAACGGCATCTTTGCCATTCATCATAAACATAAAGCCAAATTCCTCAAGATTGGCACCGACGGAAAACAGATCTTCTTTCTGCCAGATTACCATGCCTTGGCATAAATCCTCGGCAACGGCTATGGCTTTTTCTATCCCGTTTAAGACATCAAGCCCAATGGCACACATCTTGGTTTTAAAGGACAAAATGCCGATGCTGCCATCTATCGTCCAAAGTTTTACCCCCGCATCCTCATATAACACCGTCTCACTGACTGATATGCTCTCGCCGATGACCTGATCTTTAAAAATCTGGCGATCATAAATTGGCAGCCAATGACGTTTTTCCAGCGTTTTCGTGGCATAATCAAACTGTTTATTGTCACCGTAAACGCCTTCTTTAAGCTGAAATACCCAGTCAGGAAGCGCCTGCTTTGAAATCGTTTTTCCTCCGGCAATATCCTCGTTGATCCAGTCAGCTACATTCTGCCAGCCTGCCAGCTGCCATATTTCAAAAATGCCCTGCTTCCAGCCAAATCCCCAGCGAATCGCCATATCCATATCGCGTGGATAATCGGATATCTCACCAACCATAGCCGCGGCATAGTGAAAGACGTCGCGAAATGTCGCCCATAAAAACTGCGCCTCATCAGCACTATGCTCACGCAAGGCCTTCAGACGTTTGGCCCAGTCTTTTTCATTTAAGATCTCGATGACTTCCTTATTCGCTTTTTTATCGGAGAGACGATAGTCACCCGTAGTCAGGTCAATAACCGTCAGCCCCTCTTTGGATTTAACATAAATGCCTTTTTTACTCTTCTGACCCAAAGAGCCATTCTCGATTAGCCGCTTAATAAAATCAGGCGTGTCATACAGATTCTGCCAGCCATCTTTAAGGTTGTTTTTCATCGTATCAACGACATGCGCAAAGGTATCAAGACCGACAACATCGGCCGTTCTCATGGTCGCACTCTTGGCGCGTCCCAGCTTTTTACCGGTTAACTGATCGACAATCTCCAATGGAATATTATATTCCTTGGCATAATGGCAGATCACAAGCATCGAGAACACACCAAGGCGATTGGCGATGAAATTGGGGGTATCCCTGGCGATAATCACTGACTTTCCAAGCTTTGTGACCAGAAAACTCTCAAGCATCGGCAGTATGCTTTGATCAATATCTTTCTGTGGAATCAGCTCAACCAAAGACATATATCTTGGTGGATTGAAAAAGTGAATACCACAGAAATGACTTTTCAGTGTCTCAGGCACAAAGCTGGCTAATTTGTTAATGCTAAGCCCCGATGTATTTGAAGCGAAAATAGCACCGGTTTTTATAAATGGGGCGATTTTATGATAGAGCTTCTCTTTGATATCCATGCGCTCGGCAACCGCCTCGATAATCAGATCGCAATGTTTAAGTGTCTCTAGATTATCCTCATAATTAGCCGCGGTAATATAATCCAACGCATCGGCTCGCCCAAGTGGCGCCGGTTTCAACTTTTTCAATGTCGCCAATGATTTATCGATGATGGCATTAGCTGCCCCATCTTTTGCCTTCAAATCGAAAAGAACCACTGGAATCTTGGCATTGGCAAAATGGCCGGCAATTTGAGCCCCCATCACGCCAGCCCCCAATACGGCGACCTTTTCTATCTTCTGTTTTGTCATAACTTTCTGCTGTCCGACAACACTTTTTTTATCTCTTTCTGTTAGCTGCATCTGTGACCTCGCAAACTCGCTTTACTTTACGCTTCAAATACCTTGATATAACCTTCCATCGCCTCTTGGCGACTCTTGCCTTTGATGGCATTCCAGGCCATCCATTTGGCACGATCAACCATCTTATAGGCCGGTGGACATTCCCCTTTAATATCGCCTTCTGTCGCCTGCTTGTAGAAGGCATACAGCTTCAATTTTTGCGTATTATTGGGTTTGAAATCAATCGTCGCCTCCTTAACAGCGATAACCATTTCCTTGAATTTTTGTTCTAAATCTGACATTTCGTTTTCTCCATTTATTTACGGGTTAATCCGCCAGGTGATAGTCGGTTTGTTGTTCCTGCTTTTGCTGCCAATGTGGATGTGCATTTTTCGGACCCAGTTCAAAGGGTGCAAATTCATCGACCTGAATCACCTCATCGGTTTTTTGAGCGGCAATTTTTAGCTTCTCAAGCTCTTCATCCGCAATAATCCCCTTGCTATGCCCTTCTATCACCAATTGTTTAAAGGGCGCTTTTTGAAGACTTCCGGATTTCACGGCGGCATAAAGCTTCTGTTTGATACTCTGAGCTTCAAGCACGGCTTTAAAAGCCAGCTCGACTCTACCTACCGGGTCGTTCTCATCAGCAGGCACATAACACATGTTCTTCAAACGCTCACGTGTTGGGCTATCTGAGAGCATATTTTTCACCAGTGCATGCTCCAGCTGGTCTGCTGGTTTCTTATACGGTCTGCCATAAGGAAATGCCATCAGTCTCAAGACACCAGACAAGGCACGGTTGGGAAAGTTTTTCAAGGTTTCCAGCATGGCCTCCTGTGCCTGATAAAGACAGTGCTGCAAGCCCCAATGAACGAAGACTTCATCGGCTTTCTCCCTGCCATTGTCTTCATAATATTTCAAGACCGAACAGGCCATATAAAGATAGCTCATCACATCGCCCAGGCGCGCCGACAATCGCTCTTTACGCTTTAGCGCACCGCCAAGGCTAACCAAAGCCACATCATTGACAAAGGCATAGGCTCGACTTAGGCGTGATATGCGTTTGTAATAGCGATTGAATTTTGAGTCATAACCGCGGGTAGTAGCACCGGCACTGATACCATTCCAAAGCGTAGCGACTCCATTTCCCAGCATATAAGCGATGTGTTTTTTCATCAATGCCGAGAATTGTTGCTCTCCTTTTTTTTCATCTGCATCCATCAGACTTTCCGCCTCAGCCCTGACAAAAGGATGACAGCGCATGGCACCTTGACCAAAAATCATCAGGTTTCGAGTCATGATATTGGCGCCCTCCACCGTGATACCAACTGGCGTGGCTTCATAGCCTCTGGCCAGATAATTATTTGGCCCCATAATGATTCCACGCCCGGCATGAATATCCATGGCATTGTTAATGGCGACTCGCCCCATCTCCGTCAGATGATATTTGGAAATTGCCGAGGCAACGGAAGGACGAACTTTGGCATCAACAGCCGCCACGGTAAATTGTCGAGTGGCATTGGCAATATAGGCAAGACCCGTTATCTCAGCCAGCTTTTCCTCAACGCCTTCAAAATGCCCGATAGATACTTTAAACTGCTCTCGTATCAGACTATAGGCCGAAGTCATCACCGCCGATAGCAAGGCATTCGCCGTACCACAAGCCGGAAGCGATATCGCGCGCCCAATAGACAAACACTCAATCAGCATCCGCCAGCCTTCACCCGCCATCTTCTGTCCACCGATAATCCAATCTATGGGAATGAAGCTATCTTGAGCGCGAATCGTACCATTCATAAAGGCCTGATCCAGCGGCAGCGCGCGATTTCCAATCTCAAGTCCCGGATGATCATGCGGCAAAAGTGCGCAGGTGATACCCGTTCCTCCGACTCCTTTTAACAGATTATCCGGATCCTCCAACTGAAAAGCCAAACCGACAACCGTAGCAATCGGTGCCAGCGTGATATAGCGCTTGTTGATATTTTTAAGACGAATGCCTAAAACCTTTTCACCCTCATGTTCCCCATAGCAGACGATCCCTTTATCCGGAAGCGAAGTCGCATCGGATCCAGCGGTGGGACCTGTCAAGGCAAAACAGGGAATATCATCGCCACAGGCTAGTCGCGGCAGAAATTTATCTTTCTGCTCATCTGTTCCATAACGGTGTAAAAGCTCGCCTGGCCCCAATGAATTAGGCACCATTACGGTTACGGCTGCCGAGACGCTTTTGGTCGCAATCTTCATCACGATCTCAGAATGCGCAGCAGCTGAGAAGTCCTTACCACCGTATTCTTTTCCAATCACCAGACCAAAGAAGCCTTTTTGACGCAGATACTGCCAGACCTCCACCGGCAGATCACGATCTTTGGTGATCTGCCAATCATCCAGCATATTGCACAACTGAATGGTTTCATTATTCAAAAAAGCCTGTTCTTCGGCATTCAATTCGAATTTTTTTGCTTGATGCAGCTTATTGAAATCCGGCTTGCCCTGGAAAATATCCTGCTCATACCAACAATCCCCGCCATCAAGCGCAATCTGCTCGGTTTTTGAAATAGGGGGCATCAATTTTTTACTTTTTTGATAAATTCTTTTAAACATCTGTTACTCCTTAACCAAGACCATATGTGGATTTAATTCAGCAATGCTTCCTCGACATATAGATCAATATAGGGCTCAATTCCTATCGCCGTTGCATAACTGTCTGGGTCGATACCAATGGATTTAACCACCAGCGCATCGAGGAAAAATTCACCACTTACCGTTTTATTCGCCACAATTTCATAAGCCGCATCGGCCATAATCATAGGGTCTCTGGTATGTTTTAACATCTCATCACCGCCTAAGACAAATTTAACAGCCGCCGTATTGAGTAACGTCGCCGGCCATAAACCATTGATGTGAATGCCAGAATCTTTTAATTCTTCGGCAAGCCCGGTAACCAGCATGGATGAAGAAAATTTACATAAAGTATAGGCAGTATGATTGGCAAACCATTTGCCAACGATATCGGCTTTAGGTGCGATATTGAGCACCTGTTTCAAGCCAGACTTCAGTAAATAGGGCAAGGCGTATTTAACTGAAAATAAACTGGCTCTGACGATCACCTCATGCATGAGATTGAAATGCTTTTCCGTCAACATATCGATGGGCTGCAAGTATAATGCACTGGCATTATTGACCAGCACATCAATCCGACCAAAGCGATCCCCTGTACTCTTGATGGCTTGTTCTACATGCTCAAGATCTCTGACATCACAGATCACTGGTGTCACTGAGGCCGCTCCCGCTGCTTTGATTTCCTCAGCGGCGCTAAAAAGTGTTCCTGGTAATTTAGGGTGTGGCTTATCCGTCTTGCCCGTGATAATGACATGTGCGCCATCTTTCGCTGCTCGAATGGCAATCGCTTTACCCACACCACGGCTGGCACCACTGACAAATACAACTTTATCTTTTAAATTCATTGCATACCTTCCTTTGGAATCTTTACATTTATGTTGCACTACAGCAATATACCAATGAATTTAAAAACAAGTAAGCTCTGTTATAGCATTTTTGAAAATTTTTAACAGGCAGGAAGATTAACGGCAAGTCCTCCTTGAGAAGTTTCTTTATATTTTGTTGACATATCTCTACCTGTTTCACTCATCGCACGTATGACTTTATCCAGCGATACCATGTGAGAACCATCTCCTAAAAGCGCCAGCTTTGCCGCATTAACCGCCTTGACCGCTCCCATGGTATTGCGCTCTATGCACGGAATCTGCACTAAGCCCCCAATGGGATCGCAGGTCAAACCCAGATTATGCTCCATGCCGATCTCAGCCGCATTTTCGACCTGCTCGACACTGCCGCCAAGCACCGCACACAAACCACCTGCCGCCATGGAGCAGGCAACACCGACCTCTCCCTGACAGCCCACTTCCGCCGCCGAAATTGAAGCGCCTTTCTTAAACAGGGTACCGATAGCCGCGGTCGTCAACAGATAGTCGATGATAATGTTATCGCTATCAAAAGGATGAGTCAAAAGATGATATTTCAACACCGCTGGAATCACTCCAGCAGCACCATTTGTCGGCGCCGTTACCACTTTGCCACCGGCCGCATTTTCTTCATTGACGGCAATGGCAAAAACATTTAACCAATTGATATCTTCAATATCCAGATGTGCGGCTTCCAGCTTCTTCTTCAACTGATAAGCACGACGTTTGACATGGAGTCCACCCGGCAACTCGCCATCAGTTGCCAATCCGCGATTGATCGAGTCATTCATCACATTCCAGATTTTGAGTATGCCAGCTTTGACCTCGTCATATGATCTCAACGAACATTCATTTGCCATCATGATCTCAGCGATGGTCATCTGATGTTTCTGACACAAGGCAATCAATTCTCTGGCCGTGTCAAATGGATAGGGGACATTATGCGTCTCGGCCGGTGATGGATCGGCTGCTGCATTCATTTCTTCCTCGCTTAAAATAAAGCCACCGCCTACTGAGAAATACGTTTTCTGACTTATAATCTCATCTTCGCTATAGAGCTTAAAAATCATACCATTGGCATGCTGAGGCAAGGCCTGATCATAATGAAAAATAAGGTCTCTATCATAATCAAAATCAATGGTTTTATCTGCGGCCACCATTAATGATTTTTTGCTTAAAATGGCATTATAGTACTTGGAGGCCAGCTCCATATCAATGCTTTGAGGTTCAAAACCAGCCACGCCCATGATTACCGCATAATCGGTTTTATGCCCTTTTCCGGTCAATGCCAGCGAGCCAAACAGCTCAATCGTCAAACCAGTAGCGCAATCCAGTTTATCTTTATTCGCATTAATAAATGCAAATCCTGCTCGCATGGGACCAACGGTATGTGATGATGAGGGACCTACCCCAATAGAATACAAATCAAAAATACTGATATTCATCTTAAATTACTCCCAATGACTCACTCGTCATCATCTTTATTTTTTTGCCTGTAAAGCAGGATGTCTTCAGACAGACGTGCCACCATGTCGAATCAATCTGATACTACCCTTGATCGGCAATCAATATTCACCCTGCTCTGGTTTATTGCAATAAAATCCTCTACAATGCTCAATAAAAAAGATCCGAACGATCCATGCTTAAAGACGCTGTTTTCATCGCATTGCAAAAGCTTTTACCTCAGGCGCAATTATCGCGTATTGTTGGCAGATTAGCAAATGCTCAAACCCCATGGTTTAAAAATTTTTTAATCAAAATGGCCATTAAGCGATTCGATATTGATCTGGCTCAAGCCGAGAGAGAGAATATTGATGCATATTCATGTTTTAATGATTTTTTCACCCGCCACCTAAAAGCGGCATTACGTCCCGTTGACACTGCTGTGACGACAATTGTAAGCCCTGCCGATGGCAAACTGACGCAGTGCGGAAAAATCACTGACGAGAAACTTATTCAGGCAAAGGGAAAATATTTCTCATTGACGACACTGCTGGGCGAGAAAACAGACGGCAATTACAGCGATTTTGCCACGATCTACCTATCACCATCAGACTATCATCGCGTGCATATGCCCATCGACGGCAAACTAAAGCGTATGCGCTATATTCCCGGAAAACTCTACTCGGTCAATGCGTTGACCGCCGAGCATATCGATGAGCTCTTTGCTAAAAACGAACGGTTGATCTGCTACTTTGACACCACCATCGGTGAGATTGCCATCATCTTCGTTGGTGCCATGCTGGTTGCAGGCATCGTCACAGACTGGCACGGCATCATCACTCCAAATTACCTGACCAAAACTCAATATTGGGACTATAACAAACAGAACCATCACTATCAAAAAGGTCAGGAAATCGGTTATTTTAATTTTGGCTCAACCGTGATCTGTCTGTTTCCAGACCATCGTGTTGAAATCACTGCCAAGCCCGGCGATGTCATGATGGGCACCGCCATCGGCACGCTGGCAACTCATTCATGAAAAACACAAATCATGCTCAATAAATACAGGCTGAATCTGCCTGTAAGCGTCAACCCGAAAGAGGATGTAAATTAATAGCTATAGATGCGTTTAGACAGCCAGCATCGGCTTAGCACATTATATTTATTGATTGATTTTTGCTTGAACATCTTGCTGAAAGAATCCCGTTTCGCCGGCTGTTCAACAATGCCAGATCTCAATCGGATCCCATAACGATTGGACCACTTGCGAATCGTACCATGCTTGAAACCAAGAAATTGCTCGGCATCTTGATAGGTCATGTCTTCAGAGGAGCAACGTTGCAAAACTTCCTTGGCCGAACAATTAAATCTCTGACGGACGATATGCTCGAAACTACCTGTATATTGATTTGCCATAATATTACTCCTAAATATCTTGTTTTGTCATTACACCATGGAATTGTAGACAATAAAACTTAACTTAACATTAAGAAGTAGATGAATTTCGTTAATTTTCTTCATAAAAACGATTCGCAATCAATTCATAAATCGCATTTGAGGCATCTGATTCATCGTCTCCCTCAACATGAATCTTTATTGGCGTACCATATGAAGCGCCAAGCATCATCAATCCCATAATACTCTTGCAGTTTGCCACAAGCCCTGTGGCCATGACTTCAAGCTTACTCTCACTGGCAAATCGACTGGCGATAGAGACCAGCTTTGATGCCGCTCTGGCGTGTAATCCCAACTGATTGCATATCAACAGCTCAAATGCGGTCATTATCTAGTCCTTCTTCAATTACAATACAAGCCTTGGAGGCTTCATATACCTTATCTGCAAATTCATGAAGACTCAAGTCTTCATTGCTATGGTAGGTCAGCGCTTTTAACAACATCGGCATATTCAAACCGGTGATAACGGCAATATTAAGACAATGCATAAAAGACTGAGTAATATTTGTTGGAGTGGCGCCAAACAAATCGGTTAACACAAGATAACCTTCGGCATCCGGCATGCTATCAAATGCACTCTTAACTCGTTTTAATAATTTTTTCTGATCATAAGCGCAGGATGAGACAACCTGTATGTAGCGTGGCTGATAAGAGACTAATCTCGTAGCGACATCGAGCATCGAGCGCCCCACCTCGCCATGTGTGATCAAAACAATACCAATCATAACGTAAGTTCCCTGTGTGTTACTGAATAAACCGGAAATGCCCGGCTGATTCGCATTGCCACTTCCTCGGCAATATAAACAGAACGATGCTGCCCTCCCGTGCAACCAATACCAATATCCAGATAGGTTCTGGCCTGCTGCTCAAATCGCTTACACCACTTTGTCATAAAGTCGCTGATATCCGTGATCATCGTCATAACCTCTGTCTGGCTTGACAGATACTCTTTCACCGCCTCATCACGCCCTGTCAGTGCCCTTAAATTCGAATCCCAATAAGGATTTGGCAAACACCTGACATCAAATAAATAATCCGCCTTTTTCGGCATGCCATACTTAAATCCAAATGAAAATAAATGAATTTGCAACTGGCGCGTTGTTGAAAACCCATCGCTGATTTGACGAATAACCAGCTCTCGTAGCTGAAGCGCCGATAAGGCAGTGGTATCAAACAGATGATCTGCCGTTTTCGCATAGATATCAAGCGCATGATTTTCGCTCATCAGTGCCTCATCCAACGATTGCGCACACAATGAATAAGGATGGCGTCGTCGGGTTTCATTATAACGCGTCACCAATTGATCCAGGTCGGCTCTTAAATACCAGGTATCGACATTGACTGCCAACTTTCGAACGCGTCTATAAATATCACACCAACTGCCGCTTTCCATAAAAGATATTGAATCAAGCGCCACAGCGATTCGCCTGCCATACTGCCGGCTTCGAAGCGCATGGCGAATCGCCTTCTCCAGAAGAATAAATGGCAGATTTTCAATACAGAAATAACCATGATCCTCGAGTGTGTTTAGCACCGTTGTTTTACCGGCGCCAGAGACGCCGGCCAGCACTATTATTTTTACCGAATCGCTATCCACTTTAATAACTGGCATTCATCAAAATTCTTGATATCGCTTCAGTCTATCACAAACTTTCGATTTTTAGCAAAAATAAAATGTAAATCCATTTGCGATGCATTTATATCTACATCGTCGAGATTAACATGATGAGCTGTGTTTCATAAATACTGGGTGCCTCGGGCCTCATAATAGATTTTGTATATCCATATACAAAATCGAATCGGCTATCCTCGGCGGCATAAATTTTGCCCGGGACGTCCGCCTCGCCAGCATACCTTCACAAATTCACTGCGTTCATTCCGAGCAGGCAACTGTCTCCGATTCTACTCTACGCCTTGGGTACAAGCTGTTTCACAGACTTCGCTCTGGCGCCTACGGCACGTCGCTTGCTGTTTACAGCGGAAGGCTACCCGGGTCTACTCGACCTCGCGTTCCGCTCTCCATGTCTCGCAGCGAATGTGATGGCGTCATTGACCTACTCCAAAGTACGCTACAATTTGCATGGTAATTAAGACTGGCATATGCTATTTTCTGCATATAAAAATCTCAAAATTTTGTGACATGACGAATGATACCAACCCGCTAATGCTGTTTCGCACCATGATTGACAACATCGATGCCGCCATTTTGTCCATTCTGTTTCATCGTGCACAGATTATCAACAATATCTTGCTATATAAAAACACCCAGCACATCGATGATGTTATCAGTCTGCTTAGGCAAAGCATGCTGGCTGAGCTTATCGATTATGCCGAGTCCTTGGGATTGAATCGTCAGTTTTCCAAAGATCTGTTTGCAATTTTATATCACTATCGCCAAGTGATGCTGCCACAGGACAGCCAGGCTGAACTTCTTATATTGTTTAAAAGTGAAAAACAACTGCTTAATGACTTCAATCGCACGCTTAAGCACGTTGAGATGGCACTTATCGCCTTGATTGCCGAGCGTATGAAAATCGTCACTCAAGTCGGTGATTATAAGAAAGCACATCATATTCCTCCTCTGGCAAAAGATCGCTGGCGGCAGGTTTTAGAATCAAAAAAAAGCATCGCCGTCAATCTGGCTTTAAATATTCATGCCATTGAAGTTTTTTATGAACGCATTCATAATGAAGCACTTCGTATAGAAGAATAACTTCATTTGATCTACAATTTCAGCCATAAGAAAATGACCGAAGATACTCGATGACACTATTTGGTTTTCTGGAACTACACACCTTCTTGCTGATCTGTCAGATCTTATTTCTTATCGCTATCGTGCACATGATAGCCGAGAAACAAAAACCAACAACGATGCTGGCCTGGGTTTTAGCTATTATCGTCGTGCCTTATATCGCTGTGCCCTGTTATTTTATATTTGGTATCCGCAAACGAAAAAAGCGTCGCTTTAAAAGTTCACTGACACTGCGGAAAGTCGATCATGTCGATGTCTCTCATCCCTACCCGATACGCACCGTTTTAATCAATGAAGGCATTCCAGCATCATCGAGCAACAACGCCTTTGAGCTCTACGATAATGGAATCGATGCGTTTAATGCCTTTTTTGAAGCCATTCAATCCTCAAGCGAAAATATCTATATCAGCACCTATGTGTTTCAAAAAGATGTCGTGACCCTAAAGCTTATAGCGGCACTGATTGAACGGGCTCACCATGGAGTTCAGGTTCGTCTGTTGATTGACTCATTGGGTTCCTGGAAGGTTTATTTTTTTCATCAGCGCCTGTTTAAAAAACTGAAAAAAGCCGGGGCTCAGGTGCGCTTTTTTATGCCGATTATCCAAATGCCATTTCGAAACTATATCAACTTTAGAAATCATCGCAAAATCTATCTGTTTGACAATAAGATGGTTTTAACCGGCGGCATGAATCTCGGCAATGAATATATGGGACCCACACCCTGTGAAAAGCGCTGGGATGACCTTTTATTTAAAATCGAGGGATCTGCTATCTGCTACTTTCACAATATTTTCTGCTCAGACTGGGAATATGCCTCTGATGAAATCCTGCCAGCCATCAATAATTTTAACCATCACAAATCTTATGGCAAAAGCTCACTTCAGGTTGTTCCTTCCGGACCTGACATCGAAGAGGACGCGCTTTATGATTCGATGATCGCCGGTATCTATATGGCGCAGTCTCGCATCTGGATTGTCACTCCTTATTTTGTGCCTTCTGATTCATTGCTTGAAGCGCTTAAAATCGCCTATCATCGCGGTGTAGATGTCAAGCTCATCACCCCAAAAGTTTCCAACCATCTCATTGCTGATTTAGCCAGAAGCAGCTTTATGCGACAATTAAATGAAATTGGCATTGAGATCGCCCTGTTTGAAAAACAGATGATTCATGCCAAAGCCGTGCTGTTTGACGACAAGGCGGTCATGCTCGGCTCGGTCAATCTCGATTATCGCAGTCTTTTCCTGAATTATGAGGTCGCCACCTATGCCTATGATCAAAAAATTGTGCTGCAGATTCAGGCCTGGATGGAAAGACTGATGCGCAACTCTGTTTATGTGCTGGAAATGCCAAGCAGAAGAAGACGGTTTGGCGAGTCTCTGGTAAGATTACTCTCACCCATTCTCTAAATCCGGTCGCCCTCATGCTTAAGCCTGATGTTATCATTCAAAGCTGCCAAGGCAGAGCCAGGCATACTCACGTCCCAAATCAATTTAAACTCGTCAGCTGGAATATCTACAAGATCAACCATAAAAATCCCATCGCCTTTGAACGCTATATAAATCAACTGCATAATCAGTGTGAGATTGAGTTCTATCTGTTGCAGGAGGCCAAACATTCCGATACCTCCTTTTTCCCATTAACCGGCTTCTGCCTTAACTTTGCCGCTAATCTTAAGCTTAGAAAACACGCCTATGGTGTGCTGACAGCCAGCAACATCAACTGTGATTACGCCTATCACCTGCTCTCTGAAGAGCGTGAGTTTCTGCTAAGAACCCATAAATCCACCTTGGTAAATCACTATTTTTTTGCCGACGGCACACCACTGATTATCGCCAATATCCATGCCATTAATTTTAAAAACAGCAAAGCCTATGAAAAAGAGCTGCAATTACTCCATGAAAGTCTTCAAGACTATGGTGAGGTGCCAATGATTATTGCTGGTGACTTCAACTGCTGGAATAAAAAGCGAAATCACTTGATTAGGCAACTGACGCGCCAACTTAAACTTATTCAGGTTGATTTTGAAGATAAACACCATATTAAACGCTTTGCCAAACACCCGCTGGATCTGGTGCTGTATAAGAATCTTATCTGCCTGGTTGCCACAGCGATCGATAGTGAAGCGGTATCCGATCATAATCCACTGCTGCTTAAATTTAGCAAGCTATAACCTTTTTTGCAAACGGCTATATTCAGACTAAGCTTAATTTACACAAAATAAAAAAACCGGTGCCATGACGGTCATTACCGAAAAAATCAGTATTCTGCTACTGCGGATTTTTCATACGGTCGCTCGAACTAAAAGCATCACCGAGGCTGCTGAGAATCTCAATATGTCCCAGGCTTCCATCAGTAATTCGCTGTCTCGACTGCGTTCAATTTTCAATGATCACCTGTTAATCCGCAAAGAAAATAAGATGGAATTGACTCCAAAAGGAGAGGCACTGATCAAAGAGGTCAGCGAAATATTATCGCGCCTTGAAAAAGTACAGCGTTTTTCTATCCCCTTTGACCCAAAACGTGAAAAGCGGCATTATAAAATCGCCATGACAGGGCATTCTCAGTTTATTCTTCTTCCCATGTTAATCAAAGAATTAGCCTCCTATCCGGTTACGCTTGAAATAAGCTCTGCACCCTATTATTATTCAGAATTTGCCACCCCCTATCCCGATGTTGATTTAATCACCGGTCTTTTAAAACCACCAGAGCAGTTACGCTATCAAAATCTATTCACCACCAAGGCCGTTGTGATTGGTCATGCCAATAATAAAATTCTGCAAAAACCATCGTTCACCGTGGATGACTATTTTGCAGCCAAACACATCATCGTCCATTCCATCGCTCCAGAGCATAATCCTGTATTGGAATATATTAGCACACCCGATCGGCGCAATGCTGTCGTTAAGGTTGAACAGTTGGCCGATTTGGTAGTGCTCCAAAAGTGTTGCTGAGCATGATCAAACATCCCTCCCAAATTCAT